>CAYWOF010000420.1:0-3632 GCA_964459825.1 uncultured Phycisphaeraceae bacterium
CGGCGCCCGGCGCCAACGGCGCCCCCCCGCCCGCGCCGGCCCCGACGGCCGGTTGAGCCCGCTCGCCACACCCGTTCACACCGCCCGCGCTCCCCCAGGGGCGCGGGTTTTTCGTTTCGTCGCGCCCCGGCCCTCATGGCTGCCCCCTCCCGGCGCGCCCCCGCCTCCCTACACCGGCACGATCCGCAGACGCACGATCCCCGGCACGTAGTCGATGTCGGCGATCAGCCCCGGCGGCTGCGCCGGGATGATGATGGTCCCGAACTGCCCGGCCAGCGTGCCGAAGGTCACGAGGTCGAACTGCTGGTTGGCGACCGGCGTGAAGGCGCCCATGTACTCGAAGCTCAGCGCGCTGGCGGCGCCCAGCGTGGCCGCCCCGGCCACGGCGAGGCGCCCGTTCTGGCCCGTGCCCCCGATGCGGGAGACCAGCGTGCCCCCGCTCTGGCCGTAGTCGCCGGTGACGCTCAGGACGAGTCCGACGCCCAGGCGCAGCGTCCCCGCGTCGAGCGTCAGCGCCCCGGCCGTCTTCGGCGGGCCCGACAGGAGCAGATCCGGCGGCGCTGCGCCGGCGCTCGCGTCGGAGACCTCCATCGCGCCGATGTCGACCACCCCGGCGATCGTGACGGCGCCCATGGTGGCCGCCAGCGTGCCCGCGCCCGTCACCGATGAGGCCGACGAGAGGGCCGCCGCTCCCCCCTCGCCGCGCAGCTCCAGCGTCGCGCCCGCGCTCACGGTCGCCGCGACGCCGTGCGTGCCCCGGGCGAGTGTCAGGGTGCCCCCCTGGACCTGGGCCGCTCCGTCGAGCCGCACCCCCGTGCTCACCCCGCCGACCGCGCTCCCCTCGCCGACGCTGAACGTGCCCGGACCGCTCTTGACCACCACTCCCTCGTTGACGAGCGAGCCGACGCCCGAGATCTCGCCCGCCTCCGCCGCGATCACGCCCCCCGGCGCGTTCGTGAGCCTCCCGTTGACCACGGTGAGCAGCCAGCCGGACTGGAAGGCGATCGTGCCGTGATTGACCAAGGAGCCCCACAGCACGATCGTGCCCACGCTGGCGATCGTCAGTGTGGTGCCCGCGCTCACGGTCGCCACCACGCCCGCATCGATCATGCCCCCCTCCCAGCTCAGCGGGAAGTCGATGGCCAGGGTTGGCGTGTCGACGATCTGGGCGCCCGTCGCCAGGACCAGCTCTCCGGGCGCGAGCGTCGCGCCGGCCAGCGAGACCGGCCCGACGATCCGCACCCGAGCCACGTCGATACTCCCCGCGATCGAGGCGGGGAGGACCGGACTGCCCCCGCCGAGTTCCGCCTCGCCCGCGCCGGTGATTCCCGAGGCGGAGGTCAGGACCGCGCCGACCGCGCCCGAGCCGCCGATGCGGAGCAGCGCGTTCGCCGCCACGGTGAACGCCGCGCCGTGCGCGCCCCCCAGCACGGTGAGCGCGCCCACGAGCACGTGGACCTCGCCGTCGAGCGTGGCCTCGGCGCTGAGGATCACCGGCTCGGGGCCGACCTTCTCCAGCCGGCCCCGGTTGTCGAGCGAGCCGTTCCCCGCGATGGTCAGCACGCCGGACTCGAGGCGGAACACGCCGTCCGAGTCGTTCACCATCGCGATGCCGACCTGGAGCGAACCGCTCGCCAGCACGATCGTGCCATGGTTGCGCAGGGGCCGGCTCAGCGTCTGAACGACGCCCGCCTGCCCGGCGATGGTCATCGTCGCTCCCGGCGCGATGGCGCACTCGCCCGATCCGTCCAGCCGCCCGCCGGACCACGCGAACGGCCCGTCGATCGCGAGCGCCTGGTTGCCGTAGAGAATCCCCTCGGGGAGCAGCTCCCACGCGTCCACCATCAGCGTGGCCCCGTCGAGATCGACGTTGTTCCCGATGCTCAGGAGCGCCACATCCACCGTCCCGCGCACCTCGGAGGGAAGCGCGGTCCCCGCGATGAACCCGTCCTCAGTGAAAGCCAGCGTGCCCTCCCCCACGATCGAGCCCCCGGGATCGAGCCCGAAGCCGCGCCGGCCGAACCGCAGCGTCGCGCCCGGGCCCAGCGTGAACGCGCCGGCGCCCGAGCCGCCGCCGATCGCCAGCACCCCCTCATCGACCGCGACGGTGCCGGAGTTCGTGAACGGCCGGTCCAGGAGCGAGCGCAGCAGGCCGGCCGTGCCCGGCCCGGTCTTGCGCACCATCCCCTCGTTGACGATGGCCCCCGAGCGCGTGTGCGATACCCCCACGTCCCCATCCGCGGCGATCTCGAAGACCCCCCCCGCCCCGTTCGTGAGCGTGGCGAAGAGCCCGATATCGCCCGTGAGCCACTCGATCGTCCCCGCGTTCTCCACGTCGCGCGCGATGTCCGCGCGATTCGAGCCCGCATCGATCGTCGCGCCCACCCCGGCCGGGATGATCAGCCGCGCCCCGGACCCCGCCGGCGCGCCGACCCCCCCGCCCGTCCACGCCAGCGCCCCCGTGATGGTGATGTCCGCCGTCCCCCCCAGCGTCCCGCCCGAGAGCGTGACCTGCCCGAGGCTCGCCCCCGCGGAGAAGAGCAGCCGTCCCCCGCTCACCTCCACCGTCGGAATCGCCAGCCCCGCGTGGTGCAGCCCGAGGTTGCCCCGTTCGACCCGCACCGTCGCGGCCGGCGTGAGCGTCGCGCCGGGCGCGACGACCAGGCCCACCTGCAGCGTGTCGCCTGCGTACTCCAGCACCGTGCCCGGCGCCATCGAGAACGTGCCGTCGATCCGCCCCGACCGGCGCAGGCGCAGCGTGCCGGCCTGCACATCCAGCGTGCCGCCCGCCGGCTGGTAGAACCGCACGCCGATCGTCGTGACGCCCCCCGTGGCCACGATCGTCCCGCGGTTGACGATCGCCCCCGCCGGCTCCTGGATGTTGGCGATCGTCGCGTCCGCGGGCAGCGAAAGCGTCCGCCCCGCCAGGTTGTGGATCGTCCCCCGCCCGACCGAGATCGTCCCGCCGATCCAGTTGATCGTCCCCGCGTTGACCAGCGCCCGCTTGAGCGTCACATCGCCATCGATGTCGAGCGTGCCGGTCACCTGGAAGCGCCCGTTGGGGTTGGCCAGGTCGCCCAGCGACCCGCCGGTCCAGCTGCCCGTGCCCTGGAGCACCCACGTCCCGATCCCGTCGATCGACCCGCCGGAGAGCGCCAGCGGCCCGTTCTGCTTCCACAGGATGCCCACCAGCAGCTTCCCCCCGGTGATCGCCAGCGTGCCGTTCATGAACGTCTGGAAGAACGGCAGGAGCGTCCCCGCGGCGATGGTCAGGTTCTCCTCGCAGTAGAGCTCGTAGACATTGTGCTGGCCGGGATCGTTGAACTCGACCGTGATGGTCTGGCCCGGCACGTTGATGATCGCGCGATCCGTCGGCCCGGGCAGCACATCGCCGGCCCAGTTGAGCGGGTTGGTGTACTGCCCGTCGCCCCCGCCGCCATCCCACCGGATCACGGCCAGGAGCCGCCGCGGCTCGAGCGGCTCCAGGAGCGCGGCCGTGCCGGGTCGTCGCCGCGGGCGGACGGATCGGCGGATGTCTCGTGCCATGATCCGACGGTAGCGCGGGAGGGAACCCCCCGCCCGCCCCCGCGCCGGCGCCCGGGGGGGCCGCGCGGGGGCGGGGGGGGGGGGGG
>CAYWOF010000421.1:0-3616 GCA_964459825.1 uncultured Phycisphaeraceae bacterium
GCGGCGATCGGGTCGACGTGGAGGTGCTGTCGCTCCCGCGCGATCCCGATGGCATGTCCGTCGCCACCAGCTACCGCGTCGGCGACCGTGAGCTGCGCCTGCGCGACAGCGAGGGAAGCCCCGCGTGGGGCTTCAAGACCCTCGAGTCGGAGAACAAGTACAGCCCCGTGCACTGGCGCTACATGCTCGCGAGCACCCTCAAGGGCGCCAAGGCCGATTGCCGCGGGCAGAGCTGCGGGACCGTCGCGGACGTGGTGATCGAGCGGGCATCCGGCGCCATCGCGTTCCTGTCGATCGACCCGGACGAGAACTTCCTCGGCGTCGGGGACACCACGCGGCTCCTCCCCTGGTCCATCGCGACCGTTGCCACCGACGGGACGGTGCGCATCGACGCCTCCAAGGAGATGGTCGTGAGCGGGCCGGAGACGCCCGACGACCTGACCAGGCTGCACGCGGGCGGCATCGCCGACCTGGTGTACCGCGCCTATGGAGTCGAAGCCCCGAAGTTCGAGCCCCTCAAGCCGGAGGCCTCCGCCGCCGGGCGCCTGGACGCCTGGGCCCGCTCGGGTGCGATCATCTCGGCGATGGACCACCGACAGCGTGAGATGCTCGCCGGCAAGATCGTTGAGCTCAATGAGCTGAGCGTGGGGGATGGCGCGGCCCCGGCCCGCGCTGCGCGCGTCAACGTCGATGGGCGCGAGGAGATCGTCCTCCTCGGGCCGCTGTGGTACATCGACGCCGCGCGCATCGGCTGTGCCCCCGGAGCGTCCATCACCGTGGAGGCCTGCCGGACCCGCGTGGGCGGGACCTCGTACTGGATCGCCCGGTCCATCGACTGCGGGGGCACGCGCACCGTCCTCATCGACGACCAGACCGGGCCCGCCTGGTCCCAGCGTCGGTAGATCCCGATTCACCGCGTCGCGTGAAGCGCAGTTCGCCGAAGGGAAGGGAGGAAGCCATGGACCGGACCAGCATTCCCACGGATCGCCTGTTCGCGGCGGCGGATGCGCTCCTGGAGGCCTTGGCGAGTGGCGAGGGCCGCAACGCCCTCATTCGGATGTACGTGGGGCGCCGCCTGCGCGACGCCACCGACGGTGCATTCACGGAAACGGAGCTGGTCGAGGCAATGGCCATGCTCCTGCGCATGGGTTTCATCGGGCCGCCCCATCGCCCGTCCAAGGTGGACAAGGCGTGACAGCGCCCGTCACCATGCGCACCCTCTCACATTGCTTCCCGTCGCTCGGGGACACCCGATCGACGGGGTTCCGTCGAGTCGTCCAGGGGCTGCTCCATCGCCCGCTCCCGACGGCCGTGCCGCCGGGACCGGGATGAGGCCGCCCTCCACCACGCGGGAAAGGAGATCGACATGCTGTACTGGGCGCTGGTCTTTTTCATCGTCGCCATCGTCGCCGGCCTGCTGGGCTTCGGCGGCCTCGCGGCCTGGGCCGCGAGCATCGCGCAGATCCTGTTCTATGTCTTTCTGATCCTCTTCCTGGCCTCGCTGGTGGCCGGCTTGTTGCGGCGCAACGGCGGCACCACGATCAAGCTGTGACCGAGCCATGGACAGAACACCCGACGTCATGCGTCGATTGAGGGCCGTCCCGGGGCGCTGGGGTCAGGGACGACGTCCGACGCCCCGGACCTGGAACACGCGACCGGCGGCAGACCCGGTGGCGGCGGCGCTCCGGCATCTGATCGAGCTGGACAAGGCGAGCGCTCGCCGATTCCGCCGCGCCGCCGAGCGGGCGCGCGACCCCGGCGCTTCGCAGCTGCTCCGTGTGTACGCCGACTCGCGCGACCTCCTGGCTCGCGAGCTCCGCGCGCGGCTCCCGGTCGGGGCCGATCGAACCCCCGCGACTCCCTCGAGCCCGCCGGGGGTCGTGCAGCGATGGTGGCTCGACATTCGCCGCCGGTTCACGCCCGAGGAGGAGGACCGGTTCCTCGGCGAGATCGAGGCGGCCGAGTCCGCGCTCGCGCGCGTGTACGAGGAGGTCCTGCGCTCGGTCAGGAACCCCCCGCTCCAGGACGTCCTTCGGCGCCACCACGTCCTGGTGACAGGCGTCGGCGAGCGCGTCCGGGAGGCGCGCTTCCGCGGGCCATCGGCCTGCCTCGCAGCCAAGGGCGAGTGATCGCCGCCCGTGGACTCGGGGGAGACGACCCCGCCGCTCAGCGGCGGGCCCGCCGGTCATGAAGGGCCTTGCTCATCGAGGCCGCCACACCCGCCATGGCCGCCAGCTTGCCGATCAGCCTGAGCGTGCGCACCGGGCCCAGCACCGCCAGGATTGCGAATCCGGCGCCGCAGACGAGGGCCGGCCGAGCGGCGATCTCGCGAACCAGGGCCGTTGCGGCCGCGCCCGGGTCGCTGCTCGCCCCCGGACGCGCGGGTGGGAGAGTGGGAGAGAAGGCCGCCCGAAGCGCCTGGGTGCACCGGCGAGTCTCGAGCTCGAGCTGTTCGCGCGACGGCCGAGGCGCGGCGCCTCGCGCCTCGAGGACCAGGACGACCACGCCCGCCAGCGCGATCACCCCGCCCAGCGTCGCCAGCGCGCCCACCAGCCCGATGGCCTCTCCCAGCGCGACGCCCGCGGCGCCCAACATGGTGGCGCCCCCGGCGACGACGAGCACGCCGCCGGCCGCGCGAAGCGCCACACGCTTTCCGGTTTCCTCCAGGTCCCGAAGCGCGAGCCGCGCACGGGCGTCGAGCAGATCACCGGCCGCCTCGGCGAACTGGCCAATTCGGTGCAGCATGGGCTCAGCGCCGCGCGAGCACTCGCGCCGCCAGCGCCCCGACGCCGGCCGCGATCAGCAGGGATGCAGCGGGATGATCGCCGACGTACTTGCACAGGTCCGCGTATCCGCTGCGGGCTCGGGCCGACGCCTCCTTGGCCAGGTCCGCCGCCGCCTCCGCCCCTTGGCGGGCGCTGTCGAGCGTCACCTGCGCCGCATCCTTGGCCGTGTGCACGGCGTCGGTCTTGAGCTTGGCCAGATCCTGCCCGACCGCGGCGATATCCTGGCGCAGCTCCGCCGTGCCGCTCCGGAACTGGTCGCCAGTGCGCCCGAATCCGCCCCCCGTTCCTGTGTGGACATTGCCCGTGCCAGACGTCGACATGGTGAACCTCCTGGATGCCCGATGGTGACGGCCCCCCCGTCGGCGGGCTCGACTCACCTATGTTCGGGCCTGGAAGTGACCGCCTCCTGAACCCTCGGTGAATCACCGGTCATTCCCGCGGGTGAGCGCCTCCCGCCGCGGCTTGCGTCGGTCCATGAGCCGCGCCCGGTCGACCGCGTGCCCCCCCGGGGGTGCTGACATGGTGTTTCGATGGGGGGTTCAGCTGGGCACGCCGGCTGGGGCCACAGTTCCACACCAATCGGGCGGACCGCTTTTTGGGTGCATCCCCGTTGCTTCCCCGGATTCGGCAGGGGTCCGGGTCCTGAACCGCCTACCGGGGACGCTCGTCCAGCGGTCGGTCGTGAGTCCCTCCGAGGGGGCGGGCTCGCCGCTCGTTCGGCCGCCGGTCCTCGGCCATCGGCGGGAACGGGCCTCGGGGGGTCCCCGGAGGGGGTGGGTGTAGTCCATAATCGTGGCAAGGGTCAGGCGGCGGCGACCCCCCAGAAGCGG
>CAYWOF010000422.1:0-1554 GCA_964459825.1 uncultured Phycisphaeraceae bacterium
CGCCGGGGTGACGACGGTGATCCGCGGCTCGATGGACTTTTCCGGCCTGACGCCGCTGGCGAACATGGCCCGGGGCTTCGCGGGTAACCAGCCCCAGATGGAGGGGTTCCTGGAGGGGATGCAGGCCGCCGGCATCTTCGGCGACAACGCGATGAAGGTGAGCTTCCACACGGGCTTCACCCGGGACGAGATGGTGTCGATGGCCGTGGTGCCCGGCGCCGCGCGGTTCCGCGAGGCGTGGCACATGACCGGGAAGGGCCTGGCGCGCGAGGACATCGAGGCCATTCCCAGCGACGCGACCATGGCGTACGTGAGCCAGGGAGACTTCGCGTGGCTGGGCGAGATGCTCGACGAGATGGCGGCGGGCGGCCTGCCCATCCAGCAGTTCCTCGGGGAGTTCGAGCAGCGGACCGGCGTCAACCCGCGGACGGACGTGCTCGACACGCTCGGGGGCGCCACCGGCCTGTACATGTCGGACTCGACGGGAGGCGGGGGGCTGGCCTCCGCGGTCGCGTTCATCGGCTTCAAGGACCGGGCGAGGTTCTGGGAGGCCAACACCAAGCTGATGGCGGTGGCCAACGCGATGGCGGACCAGATCCCGCTCGGGCCGGGGTACGTCCGCCTGACGCCGTGGCGCGACGGCGATGTCGAGCTGGTCAGCCTGCGGTTCCCCGGCCTCCCGGTGCCGATCGAGATCACCTACGCCGCCACGCCTCGCTATCTGGTGCTGGGCCTGACGCCCCAAGCGGTGCTGGCGGCGGCCCGCCAGGCGACGGGGAAAGGCGACGACGGCATCATGGCCAATCGCGCCGTCGCGGCGCTGTGGCCCAAGGGCAAGGAGGTGGCCTCGTTCACCTGGACCGACACCGCCCGGTATCTGCGGACGGGCTACCCGATCGTGAGCATGCTCGGCTCGGGGATCGGCAACGCGGTGCGCTCGCCGACCGATCCGGAGCGCGATCCCGGGCTCGTGGCGCCGATGTTCGCCGAGCTGATGAGCGGCGTGCGCCCCATGGTCGAGTTCTCATACTGGGATGGAGAGGACCTGGTGTGGTCCCAGCACGCGGACCGCTCCGCGCTCGTGAACGGCGGCGCGGCGGCGGGCATCGTCGCCCAGTTCCTGCCCCTGGCGCTGCCCGTGCTCGCGGCGGGCCAGTCGCAACGGCGTATCGGGCTGCTGGACGCGGAGGATGGCGTGGTTTCCGCGACGATCGCCGGTCTCGTGGCTCCCCGCCTGCTTCCGACGATGGGCCCCGCGATGGTCCGCCACGGGCTGGCGGGCGCGGCGCCGTGGTGGGCAGCCCGGGAGTTGACCATGACCGGAACGCCGCGGTGGGAGTGGGTTCCCACCCTCCCGCGTTAGCCGTGGGCTGCTCGGGAGGGCCGCGCGGCTGGATCCAGCGGGGCGCGCCCGCGGTGCTCTTGGTGTTCGCAGTCGCCCCGGCCGGGGCTGGCGGTGGGACGTTTGCGGCGGAGGCCCACGAAGCGCCGCCATCGTGCGTGGCGTGGGTGCGCTGGAACGCGGGGCCGATCGCGGAGCCCGGATGCCCGGGG
>CAYWOF010000422.1:1564-3574 GCA_964459825.1 uncultured Phycisphaeraceae bacterium
GATGTGGCGGCGCCGCTTCACGATCGCCCTCCGGCGGCGGTCCTGGCCATGGTGGTGGGGGAGCGGCCGGACGCGCGGGCGCTGGCGACCTGGTTCAGCGCCGCCGGGACCTCCGGCGCACGGACCCTGGCGATTCTGGACTTCCAATCTCCGGGCGGGGAGAAGGGGACCCTGCTGGATCCGGGCCGGGGTGTCGAATCCCTCGACGCCGTGGTGGAACTGCCCGGGCGCGCCGGGGAGGGACCGGTCCGGCTTCGAGCCGGTCTGGGCGGCGTTCCCGCCGATGCGAGGGAGCGCGCGATCGAGGTCGCCGGGTGGCGAGGCGCGTCCATCAGCGCGCCCGGTTGGCCCGCCCGACGGGAGTGTGCCTGGGTGGCGCGGGGCGATCGCCTCGTGCTCGGCATTGGGCGGCACACGATGCCCGCGTGGTTGGCGGGGCCTGAAGCCCGGCGCGAACCGGCCGAGTGGGGGACCGGTCGGGACGCGATGGCCAGGGCGGCGGGGGTTGAACCCGGTGCGGACCCGGTGGTGGAGGTGTTCGTGAACCTCAACCGGCTGCGCGTGGCCGCCCCCGGGGCGTTCGCGGTCGGGGGGCCGCTGGTGCGACTGCTCGACGCGTGGGGCCTGGACAACGCGCGGAGTGTCGGCCTGTGCATCTGGGAGGTTCGACCGGGTGGGGACGCGGGCGCCGGCTCGGACGCCGCGCGCCTCGAGGTGGCGATCGGGTGGTCGGCACGGTCCGAGCCGCCGGGCGTGGCGCACGCGATTCGATTGACGGGGGCGGCCGGGCTCGTGAGCGGCGCGGACCGCCGGGCGTGGAGCGCGGTCCTGCGGCCCGACTGGGCCGCGTGGATCGATGTCGCGCTCGACACCTACGTGTCCTCCGGCTCGGCCTGGGACGCCATCGAGCGCGGAACCAAGCGGTCGACGTGGCTTCGGCGGCACGATGCGGCCCTGGACGTTGTGGTCGCGGCGGCGGCGGACCGGATCGCCGTCTCGCCCCAGGGAACGGCGCTGCACGCCCGCGTGCCGCTGCGGGACCCGAGTCCGGAGCTCGACGCGCGGCTGGCCGAGGTCTTCGGCACGATCGACGAGCGTGTGGCCTTCGCGGAAGCGACCGGGAGGTGGTCGGTGGCGTTCGAGCGCCTGGGCGTGCGACTGACGTGGTGGCGGAGCGAGGGGGCGATCGAGGCGTTGCTCGAGCCGGCGCGGAGCGACGGCCCCGCCGACCGGTAGGGTCCACCGGCGATTCAGGCCGTGAGGGCGCGCACCACCTCGGCGAGGGTGGTGACTCCCGCACGCGCCTTGGCGAACCCGTCTTCCCGGAGGAGGCAGAGATCGCCATCCTGGAGGGCCCGCCGGGCGATCTGCTGGGCGTTGGACCGGTGCATGATCATCTCGCGGATCGGCTCGCCCATCCGGAGGAGCTCGTAGATGCCGATCCTGCCGCGGTAGCCGGTGGCGCGGCAGTTGCGGCATCCGGCCCCCTTGCGCAGGGTGTCGCCCTCCCTCGCCTCGAAGCTGTCGGGCACCTCCGCGGGCTCGGGGACGTGCGGGCCGGCGCAGTCCGGGCAGATGCGCCGGACCAGCCGCTGGGCCATGATCCCCTCCACCGAGCTGGCGACAAGGAAGGGCTCGACGCCCATGTCGAGCAGGCGGGTGGTGGCGCCGGCGGCGTCGTTGGTGTGCAGGGTGGAGAAGACCAGGTGCCCGGTGAGGGAGGCCTGCACGGCCGTTTCGGCGGTCTCCTTGTCGCGGATCTCGCCGATCATCACCACGTCGGGATCGTGGCGCAGGATCGAGCGGAGCCCGGAGGCGAAGTCGAGCCCCACCTTGTGGTTGACCTGGATCTGGTTGACGCCAGGGACGTGGTACTCGACCGGGTCCTCGACGGTGATGACCTTGACCTCGTCGGTCACGATGCGGTTGAGCGAGGCGTAGTGGGTGGTGGACTTGCCCGACCCGGTGGGCCCGGTCTCGAGCAGGATGCCGTGGGGCCGGTTGATGAGC
>CAYWOF010000423.1:0-3243 GCA_964459825.1 uncultured Phycisphaeraceae bacterium
GGACCACTCCCGCCCCGAGGACTTCGACGGCGCGCTGCGCGCCCCGCGCGCCATCCTCGAACGACTCGCCCGCTACCCCGCCATCCTCGGCGAGGCCGACCTGCGCGCGGCCCTCGATCGGGCCCCCGGCGCACCCGCCTGGACGCTCGGCGCCTGGTCCCTCGCCACGGGCAATCGCGTCCAGCCGCTCCTCGATGAGATCGACCGGCGCCGCGCCCAGTGGCTGCGCGAGTGGAACGAGGGCGACGCGCAAGGCGAGGCCGCGGATGCCGCCTGGCTCGACGCGGCCGCCGACGTCATGGCCGCCCTGAACGAGCTGACGCCCACCCTCGCCATGGCGCCGGCGCCGCTCGGCACGGGCGCCGCGATCCCCCGACGCCAGGCCCTCGAAGCCTGGCCCGGCTGGCACACCTCCGATGGTGCGCTCGCGGCCCTCGTGGCCGGTGCGCCCGAGGCCGCGGGCGAGGCCACCGGCCTGCTCCTCGTTGGGGGATCGAGCGATCTCCCGAGGGCCGTTTCCCTCGCCCGGGCGCTCCGCGACGCCCACGCCGGGGCGATCCTCGCCGCCCGCCTGGCGCGCCAGCTCGAGGCCCTCGGGCCCGGCGCCCCCGCCGATTCCCGGGCCCTGCTCCTGGAGATCGGCACCGGCCCGCCCCTCCCCGGCTCCTGGATGGGGCGCCATCGAACGGCCATCGCCGATGTCTGCCGCTACGCCGAGGAGATCCCCGCGGCCGAGGGGCTGGGCGAGGCCGAACGCGTCGCCGCCCTGCGCGCCATCATCAACGCGCGCGCGATCGAGGTGCTCGGGGCCATCGACATCCCGGATCGGTGATGCGCCGATTCTCTCCGTCTCCGTCTCCGTCTCTCCGTCTCTTCGTCTCTTCGTCTCTTCACCTCCTCCAGCCCCCCATACCATCGCGCCGTGCACCCCGTCTTCGCCCCCATCCCCGAGATCCTCGACGACCTGCGCGCCGGGCGCATGGTCATTCTCACCGATGACGAACGGCGCGAGAACGAGGGCGATCTCGTCCTCCCCGCCCAGTTCGTCACGCCCGAGGCCATCACCTTCATGCTCTCGGTCGCGCGGGGGTACCTCTGCCTGGCCCTCACCGGCGATGACTGCCGGCGACTCGATCTCCACCCCCAGGCCGCCACCAACACCACCTCCCGCGGCACCGCCTTCACCATCTCCATCGATGGCCACCCGCGCCACGGCTTCACCACCGGGGTCTCGGCCCGCGAGCGGGCCGCCACCATCCGCCTGATCATCGACCCGCGCACCACTCCCGCCGACTTCGTCCGTCCCGGCCACATCAACCCCCTCCAGGCCCGCGATGGCGGCGTCCTCGTCCGCACCGGGCAGACCGAGGGCTCCGTCGATCTGTGCCGCCTCGCCGGCCTCTACCCCGCCGCCGCGATCATCGAGATCATGCGCGACGATGGCGAGATGGCCCGCCTCCCGGACCTGGCCGCCCTGGCCGGCCGCCACGGCCTGCGCCTCTGCTCGGTCGCGCAGATCATCGCGCACCGCCTGGCGCGCGAGTCCCTCGTCCGCCGCCTCGAGCCCGCCGCCGGCACCCCCGTGCGCACCGCGGCCGGCCCCTTCACCGCCTTCACCTACGAGAGCCTCGTCGATCCCCTTCCCCACCTCGCCCTCTGCTGCGGCGGCATCGGCGCGCCGGGACGTGAGCGGACCGACGAACCCACCCTCGTCCGGGTGCACCGGGCCCACACGCTCGGTGATGCCTTCGACGACCTCGACTCATCCCCCGAGGGCCCGACCGGACGCACGCTGCGGGCCTCGCTCCGCGCGATCCAGGCCTCGGGGCGCGGCGCGGTCATCTACCTCCGCCACGAGGGGCCCGGCTCGGGCATCGCGGCGCAACTCGCGACGCCGCGCCGACCGTCCGGAACGCCCGATCCCGACGCCCCCGACTTCGCTGAAGCGCTGGCGTCCGCCGATGGGGCTCCCGCGACCGAGCGATACCTCGGAATCGGATCGCAGATCCTCCGCGACCTCGGGCTCACCCGCCTGCGCCTGCTCACCAACCACGCCGCCGAGTTGCCCGGGTTGGATGCCTTCGGACTCTCGATCGTCGAACGCGTTCCCATCGCCCGGGACTGACGGATCCCTGGGGCCGCTCCGCCACGCAACCTCCGCGGCGTTCAGTTGAACAATCGCTCAACATGAACCCGGTTTGACCGGGTTGCGTCGCAGGCTACACTCGTTTGTTAGGATGATGATTGGATTCACGGACGGCCCACTCGCACCCCGGAAGAAGGAAGACGCACGATGAAGGCTCGCACCACGTTGATCGCTTGCGCCGGTCTGGGCGCGCTCGCCCTGATCGCCGGAGCCGGCCTGCAACCGGAGAAGGACAAGGCGCCCGCCGCTCCGCCGGACATGGAGGCCTGGATGGCCGTGGCCAATCCGGGCGAGCAGCACAAGCTGCTCGACCAGTTCGTCGGCACGTGGGACGTCAAGACCAGTTTCATCATGGACCCATCGGCGCCGCCGCAGGAGGGCGCCGGCACCGCCACCTATACCTGGATCCTCGGCAACCGCTGGCTCCGCCAGGAGTTCAAGACCGAGTTCATGGGCCAGCCCTTCGAGGGTGTGGGCCACTGGGGCTACGACAACATCCAGAAGAAGTACGTCACGACGTGGATGGACACGATGATGACCGGGTACATGGCCATGGACTGCCCGGAGTACGACAGCGCCTCCAAGTCGTTCAGCTTCGCCGGCGAGGTCGTCGCGCCCGATGGCAGCAAGCAGAAGGGGCGCAACGTCCTGACCGTCAACGGCCCGGACCAGTTCACCTACGTGTTCTTCGGGGCCGGACCCGACGGCAAGGAAGTCAAGCAGGGCGAGCTCGTCTACACCCGCTCGAAGACCGTGAAGGTCCGCACCTGAGCCGGCGGACATCCGATCGTCGCGAAGGGCCGGGGCGCCATGTTCCCGGCCCTTCGCGCGCGCCGGCCCATCGATGGCTCGTGCCAGGCGTGCGGCTCCCATAACCGATTCGGCTGGTCCTTCGGTGGGCGGCGTTCGCCCCGTAAGTTAGGGTTCATTCGGTGGACTCGTGCCCCGAGGCCGGCCGCGTCCATCGCACGGAGCCCCGCATGACGATGCGCACCCGGGTATTCCGCCTCATCATCCTCGGATGCCTCGCCATCCTCTCGGCGCTGGTCCAGCGGGTGTCCGCGGCCCACCGGGCCGAAGGACCCCGGGGTGCGGCC
>CAYWOF010000423.1:3253-3561 GCA_964459825.1 uncultured Phycisphaeraceae bacterium
TGCGGCCGGCGTCCGCAACGCCAGTTCGGGCTCCATCGCACCCGCCCGGCGCGCTCTGGCCGGGGCCTCCGGTCGATCCGGTGTCGCCACGGTCACGGGTGGCGCGCCCGGCGGCGGAAGCTCGGCACGCGTCACGACCCACACCAACAACGGGAGCTCAACGCGGGTCGTCTCGGCCCGGGGCAGTGCGGTGGTGACCTTCGCGGCCGGGTCCGGCTCGATCCGTCCGGCGGCGATGCGCCCCGCCGGCTCCCACCCCGCGCCCGCCGTCGTGCGCGTGTCCAGCGCCCGTCCGGCCGTCGTGCGGA
>CAYWOF010000424.1:0-3561 GCA_964459825.1 uncultured Phycisphaeraceae bacterium
GTGGAAGTCGTCGAGGTAGGTGCGCGCCATCGCCCGGACCTGCTCCGTGCGGCGCACGGCGCTCCGCTCGTTGAGCTGCGACAGGGCCTCGGCCGCGCGGGCCCGGCGCGCCTGGATCGAGGTCGCCGCGATCCCGGCCACCAGCACCAGCGCGATCGCGCCCACCGCCGCCGCCGCGCCCCGATGGCGTCGGACGAACTTGCCCCCGACGTACCACCACGTCTCCGGACGGGCCGCCACGGGCCGGCCGTCCAGGTGGCGCTGGATGTCCTCGGCCAGCTGCTCCGCCGAGGCGTACCGGCGCCGGGGCGTCTTGCGCATCGCCATGAGCACGATGTTGTCGACATCGCCCCGGAGCCGGCGCCGCACCCGCACCACGGCGCCGTCGCGCTGCCGGGCGATCTCCTCCGGCGTCGTGGGGGCCTCGCCGCCCGCCTCGGCCTGGCCCTCCGACCGGCGCGTGATCGCCGTGCTGGGCTTGTCCGGCTCGACCTCGCAGATCACGCGCTCGATCTCGCTGCGCACGCGCGTCGTCAGCCGGTAGGGCCGGCGCCCCGTGAGCAGCTCGTAGAGCAGCACGCCCAGCGAGTACACGTCGCTGGCGGTCGTGACCGGCTTCCCCTGCACCTGCTCCGGGCTGGCGTACTCCGGCGTCATCAGGCGCAGCTCCGGCCCCGTCGTCACCGGGCTGCCGAACAGGTCGGGGTTGAGCAGCTTGGCGATGCCGAAGTCCAGCAGCTTCGGCTCCCCCCGGGCCGTGACGAGGATGTTGCGCGGCTTGAGGTCGCGATGCACGACCAGGTTCTGGTGCGCGTGGTGCACCGCCGAGCACACCTTCTGGAACAGGGACAGACGCTGCTGCACCGACAGCCGCTCGGCGTCGCAGTAGCGATCGATCGGCGTCCCCTCGATGTACTCCATGACGAAGTACGGACGCCCGTCCGCCGTCCGCCCCGCGTCGAAGACCCGCGCGATGTTGGGATGGTCCAGCGCGCTCAGCACCTGGCGCTCCATCTCGAATCGACGCAGAATGTCCTCCGTGTCCAGCCCGCGCTTGATCAGCTTCACCGCCACGCGCTTGCGGAACTGGTCCTCGCGATGGAACGCCAGGTAGACGACCCCCAGACCCCCCTCGTCGATCCGGCGCACCACCTCGTACGGCCCGATCGACTCCTCGGCCTCCGCGCGCGGCCCCTGGCCCGACCAGACCGCCTCGGACGCCACGGGCGGGATGTCGGCGGTGCGGTCGTGCGGTTCCACGGCGGGGTTCCCCGGCGGGTGCGTCTGGCGAGCCCGCAAGCCCAGGATACCAGATCGGTCGTGCGATTCGAGGGGCCCGGAGACCGGCGCGCCGCCGTCCCGGACCCGGCCCTCCCCCCGGCAAACGCGGCACACGGGTCGGGCCCGTGCGCCGCGGGATTCCCCCCTCCGGCGAAGGCTACCTGATGCCCAGCTGAAACTGGTTGTACACGCGACCGAGATTCCGGATCTCGAGGTGGAAGCGCCCCGTCCACCTGGGGGTGATCCGCGCCAGCATCGAGTCCGTCACGTCGGTGTCCGACGCGACCAGATTCCAGTTCTCGTCGTACACGTACAGGTCGAGGTCCGTGTCGCCGTCGCCGCGCACCGCGATCCAGGACTCTTCGCCGGCGCGAAGCGTGACCGTGTACCACACCGAGCTGAGGGCGGAGACCCGGTCCACCTGGTAGATGGCGCCGCCGACCGGGGACGCGACCTCCGCCGGCCCCAGTTGGGCCGATGCGCTCCCCGGGACCGGTGACCCGGCCCCGGCGGCAGCCTGGGCGGCGAGGACGAGAAGGGCGAGCGCGTGGAATCGAGTTTTCACGGGAGTTCTCCTGTACCGAGGGAGGGTGAACACCGACGACGGCACGAGCCGGCATCGGACAATCGGCTCGAGCTCAGGCCGCGGGACGGAGCGCATCCGGGCTCGCGCAGTCGCCGGGGAACCAGCGCGGCGCCGGCGGCGTCCGGTGGAGCTCGTCGACGAGCTCCCGCAGCGCGCCCGCGGGGTCGGGCAGGGCGGCGAGCTCATCGAGGCTCGCCTGCTGCTCCATCAGGAACTTCGTGACCAGGTCGGATGGGAGGGTGCGTCGCATGGTCATCTCCTCGGTGCACGGGTGCGATCGAGGAGAGACAGAGCGCCCGCGTCGCCATCGGCGCGCCGTTTCGTCGCCTTTCATCCCGGGACCCGCATGGAGCGGGTGACGGTCGTGCCGGCCCCGCGCACGCGGGCCGGGCCTCAGGCCTTCGGCTCCGGCGCTTCGGGCACGCGCAGGACGGCGCGCGCCAGGAACTCGGCCCACTCATCCGGCATCGCCGTGGCCAGGTCCGAGAGCGCCGCATCGACCTCCTCGCGGGCCTGGCTGGAGATCACCCGCCCGTGGTGCAGGAGTGCCGCGCCGACGGCCAGGAAATAGACCAGCACGCCCGCCAGGTGCTCGTCCGCGTCGGACCGGTGGCCCGCCCTCGCCTTGGCCCCCTCCTTGAGATCGATGAGCTCGCCGAGCGTCGCGCCGCCGTGGAGGAGAGCCCGGCGCGGGTCCGCCATCCCCGGCGTGCCCGCGCCCTCCAGCGCGCGCGCGAGCCATTCCAGCCCGCGCGCCCCCTCGATCCGCGCGATGAGCCGATCCACCGGACGTGTCGGGCCGGTCAGGCTCAGCCGGAGCAGCGTCGAGGCCCCGCGCCCGTCGATCTCGCGCCGCTCCGTGCCCCGCTCGGTCTGGCCCGCTCCATCCATCGCCGGCCCTCCTCAAGCTAACGGCGCCCGCCGGAGCCACCCGGCGGCTCGAGTTCCAGAAGCGCCCGGATCTCCTCGTCCACCCGGTCGGGGCCCGCCAGGTCCCTGGCCAGCACCCCGCGCAGGGCGCTCACCAGCGCCCGCTGCGCCGTCCGGATCATCACCCACGCCCGCGCGCTCTCCACCCCGGCCTCGCGCGCCAGGTCGGCGCACGACACGCCGTCGAGGTGGTAGCGCACGAACATGGACCAATGGCCCGCCAGCCCGCGCCGCGCACAGTCCTCGCCCGCCAGGTCGAGCGCGGCGCGAACCGCCTCCCGAAGGAAGATGCGGTCGAGCTGGTCGCCCGCGTCGTGGGCGAGGTCGGGCGGGTCGTCCGCCAGCGCGCCGATGCGCCGCTCGTGCCTCCGCCGGCTGCCGGTCGTCTCGCGAAGATAGAACAGCAGGCCGTTGACCAGCCACCGCCTCAGCCGGAGGCCGCTCCGGCGCCAGCTGGCGAAAAACTCCGGACGCCCCAGCCGGTCCGCGAGGAACCCGTTGATCACCTCGTCGGGCTCGCCGGCCGTGCGGTAGGACGTGCACAGGAGGTACGCCCGCAGCGCCGGGGCGTACACCCGCATCACGTGGGCGTTCAGCTCCCGTCGGCCCGGCTCGCCGCGCGCCAGCGCCTCGTCGATCCACGTGTAGCTCGTCGTCTGGAAGAGGTCGCCGGGCATGGTGCCGCTCGCATGGATCGACGCCCCCGTGTCGCACAGCCACCCCCTCCGCGCCAGCATACCCGCGACCCGAACGCCCGCAACCTC
>CAYWOF010000425.1:0-267 GCA_964459825.1 uncultured Phycisphaeraceae bacterium
CGGCCGCGCGGGCCTCCGGCCGCGCCGCGCCGCGCGCTTCGACCAAGGCCAAGGCGCCACCCCGCGGCTCCAAGCACGGGGGCTCGGCGCGCGGGAAGATGTCCGGGCTGGATGCGGCCGCCAAGGTCCTGGCCGAGTCGGGCAAGCCCATGCGCTGCGCCGACCTCGTCGAGCGCATCCTGGCCCGTGGCCTCTGGAAGACCAACGGGAAGACCCCCGCGGCCACGCTGAACGCGGCCATGCTGCGCGAGATCACCGCCAGGCAGG
>CAYWOF010000425.1:277-3548 GCA_964459825.1 uncultured Phycisphaeraceae bacterium
CCCCCGCCCCCACCCCCCCCGGCCCCCCCCGGCCCCCCCCCCCCCCCGCCGCCCGGGCGGGCGTTTTTCACCGGCCCCCCCTCCCCCCCGTCCCCCCTCCTCCCCTCCTCCCCCGCGTCACCGCGGCGTGCCGCGTTCCATCAGAGCTCCCGCACGATCCCGTCGGGTCCGATCGCGGCGAACCGTGGGCGCTCCTGCGGCAGCTCGAACGCGTCCGCGGCGCGCACCGCCATCTCCAGGGCATCGGGGCCATCGTCGTGGGCCGCGTGGGGGAACTGCCGGAGCTGGTCCAGCAGCAGGACGTGGCGCCGCGAGAACCGGATGCGCCCGCTGGTAACGAGCGGCTGGAGGCTCTGGATGCGTCCGAGCTTGTCGGTGCTGTGCGCCACGTTCCAGACGGGGAGCCGGCGCCCCTTGGCCTGGGACCGCCGGCGCACCTCGTCGGCCAGGAACTCCTGGAACTGGTTGGTTTCGATGGCCAGCATGGAGTAGCCCCGCAGCAGGTCGTAGCGGATCAGGTCCTCGATCAGGGCATCGGGGCGGCGTTTGCGGATGTCGGCGTCGAGGATGTAGAGGGTGCCGGTCTTCCGGTCCTTGGCCACGGTCACGATCGCCGAGTCGTCGCGGTGCCGGCCGGCCCGGCCGAGGCTGGGATCGCACCCGCCGCAGATGCGGACGCCCTTCAGCGCGGTCAAGAGGCTCTCGGCGTCGGCGTACTGGTCGTCCCAGTACACGAAGTCGCTCTCCCGAAAACAGCTGTCCTCGGGGTTCGAGGGCTCGTTCTGCTTCTCGCAGTCGAAGGCCGCCCGGCCCTCGCGCAGGCGCATCTCCATGAGCTGCTCGAAGGGCTCGCGCTCGGGCCAGAGCACCCGTGCGCCGCGCAGCATCTCCGCGCGGTGGGCCGCGAGGAACTCGGCGGCCGCCGCGCGGCCCGACCGCCCCTCGACCTCCTCGAGGTGGTTGTAGATCGACTCCCAGCGCTGCCAGAGGTCCATCCGCTCGGGCCAGGCGATCACGGCGCGGTAGACGCGGGCCGTCCAGCCCGGGCTGCGGTCGGGGTTCACCAGCCCGGCGAGCAGGGAGTCGTAATGGAGGATCGTCCCTATGGCCACGACGTTGGTGACGGCCGAGCCCGCGTTGCTGACCGCCTTGCTGAACCACTCCCGGACCTGCTCCCGCTGCTCGGGCGAGCGCACGTCGGCCTCGTTCTCGACATCGTCGAGCACGATGAGGCCCGGGCGGTGGTGCCGGTGCTTGCGGCCCCGGATCTTGCTGCCGACGCCCAGCGCCGTCACCTTCACATCGTTGCGGGTCACGATCTCCTCGCGGCGCCAGCGGGGGGGGCCGGGCCGGGCGCCGGGCGGCTCGCACACCTCGGGGAAGGCCGCCAGCAGGCGCGGGTTGCCCTCGAGCTCGCGCTTGAGGTGCGAGAGCAGGTCGGCGGCCTGGTCGGCCGTGTTGGAGACGAGGACGATGTAGGACTCGAGCCGAAAGCAGACGCACCAGAGCACACACGCCAGGGTCACCACCGTGGTCTTGGCGTGGCCGCGGGGCGCGGCGACGGCGATCCGGCCCCCGCGCTCGCGCGTGGCCGCGGCGAGGAGGTCGAAGAGCTCGGTGTGCATGGACGAGGATGGGCTGCTGAAGTACGCCGGGAGAAACAGGCGGGCGAAGACCTGGGGCGAGGCCCGGCCGGCATCGCGCTGGAGCGTGATCACCTGGCGCTGCAGGTGGGCCACGGCGGCCCGGCTCGTGGGGGAGATGCTCATGGGGTGGCGTGGGAGGCGGGGGGGGGAGGAGTGACCGGAACAGGGGTGGCGCTCGCCGTGGCGCTGGCCAACGAGGCCATCTGGGCGCGCACGGTGAGCGTCGTGACGCTGGTCCGGATCTCGGCCAGGCGAGCGACCAGCTCGGGTGCCGGCTCGGGCCCCAGGCCGGATTCGAGTACCGCCAGTTCGGCGTGGAGGTCATCGATGCCCGGCAGGGCGGTGGCCTCGACCCGGACACCGCCGTCGATCTGCAGCCGCTGCGCGGGCAGGTACCCCAGGCGCTGGAGCGTCTCGACCAGCTCGCGCATCACGGCCCACGCGCCCAGCTCCGCCTCGACGCGCGTGGGGGCGGGGGTCTCGCGGTCGCGGGCCAGGCGCCGCAGGCGCGCGACGGCCTGGTCGGCGTGGCGCAGGACCATCCCCGCCACCTCGGGGACCAGCCCCTCGTGGGGCTCGAGCGCGTTGGCCGAGCGGATGGCGGCCCGGTCGCGGGCGATGGTGCGCTCCGTGACCTGGACGATCTCGGCGGTGTCGACGACCGTGCACCCTTCCGACCAGAGGTGCTCGACCACCCGGCGCCGGTCCTCGGGCGCCAGGGTCGTGCCCCTGGTCGTGCCCGCCTGGAGGTCGCGGATGAGGGCGACGACCGAGCGCTCCGGCGCCTCGGACGGAGCGGTGGGTTCCGGGGCGGGCGGTGCCGCCCGGTCGCGCCCCGCGCGGCTCACGGCCGAGCTCCCTCACGAGGCAACCGGTAGCGTCGGGCGACCTTGGGATCGACGGCATCCTCGCCCGCGAACGCGATGAAGCGGCGGACGATCAGGTCGCAGTAGACCGGGCTCACCTCCAGCGCGAAGCACCGGCGCCCCAGGCGCTGGGCGGCGATGACCTGGGTGCCCGACCCGGCGAACGGCTCGTAGCAGATCTCGCCGGGGCGCGTGTGCTCCTCGATCGGGATCGTGAAGAGCTCGATGGGCTTGGGCGTGGGATGGTCGGGACGCTCCGGTCCGTTGGGGAGCGTGTCGATCATCCAGACCGTCGAGCGCATCGGCCGCTTGCGGTCGAGCGCATCGCGGGACCGCCGGGGCCGGTGGCCCTTGGGCCACGCCATCAGGCACGGCTCGTGCTGCCACAGGTACCACGAGCGGTTGAGGATCCCGCGGTTCTTGACCCAGATGATCTGGCAGTGGACGAGAAACCCCTCCCGGGACAGCGCGGCGTCGAGCATCGGCTGGCGGCGGGAGGCGTGCCAGACATACACGGCCGTGTCGCGCCGGAGCGCCTCGGCCTTGCCCGCCGCGAGGAACCGCGCGTAGAGCTGCGGATTGGCCTCGGCATCGTCCCAGGCGATCCCGTAGGTGCCGCTCCAGTCCTTGTTCCTCTTGGGGTTGCCGAGCTCGGGGTGGTGGGTGCCGTCGTAGCCGACGAGGTACGGCGGATCGGTCGCCATCAGCGCCGCACGCTCGCCATCCATCAGGCGCCGCACCAGCACCGTATCGGTGCAG
>CAYWOF010000426.1:0-3540 GCA_964459825.1 uncultured Phycisphaeraceae bacterium
CGCCGATCTGCCCGGTTCCCCGGAGCTCAGGAACGCCGGCTTCAAGGGCGACTACTTCGGCGAGATCGCGCGCACCACCCTGCCGCTGGGCGCCGGCCGGTGGCGCCTCGTCACCCGCAGCGACGACGGCGTGCGCGTCCTCGTGGACGGCAAGCCCGTGATCGAGAACTGGACCCACCACGGGCCCACGCGCGACGCGGCCGAGATCACGCTCGACACGCCACGCACCGTCGAGATCGTCGTCGAGCACTTCGAGATCTTCGGCTTCGCCGTGCTGGAGTTCGAGATCGAGCCGGCCGGCTGAGCCCGTTCGGGAAGGGAGATGCCATGAGCCCTCGTGCCCTGCCGCTCGCCGCGGCCCTCCTCGCGCTCGCCGCGCCGTTCGCGGCCCGCGCCCAGAACCCGATCCAGTGGTCGGGCAGCGTGCCGGCCTCCGTCGAGCGCGCCCGGGAGCAGACGCTCCCCCTGATGTTCTGGGTCACCGACGATGCCGACTTCGGCGACGATGACGACCTGCGCGATGCGCAGGAGACCTGCTTCCGCGACCCCACCGTCGTGGCCATCGCCCAGAGCCACTTCGTGCCCGTGCGCGTCGCCCGCAACAGCCGCGTGCTCGAGCAGGCCGAGCGCTTCGGGCTGCCCACCACCCACGGCCTGTACGTGGCGATCATCAGCGCCGACGGCCAGGTCCTCGCGCAGCTGGGGCCGGGCGAGCTCACCGATGCCGGATCGGTCGCCGCACGCCTCACCCAGGTCTACCGGGCCTACCGCGACGGGCTCTACGAGCGCGATCTCAAGCCCGCCATCGCCAACCTGGAGGCCCCCAAGACCGAGGTCCGGCGCGCCGTCCAGGCGGTGTGGCGCCTGGGCATCCTGAGCGCCGATCGCGAGCTCGTCGCGCTCCTCGGGCGCCCCGACCTCACCCCGGCGGAGCGCCGGCGCCTCTACTCGGTCCTGGCCTCCTTCGCCACGCCGGTCTGCGTCGACGCGCTGCTCACCGCCGCGGAGAACGACCCGGAGGCGGAAAAGGCCCTGGAGCGCGCCGAGGCGGGCGCGCTCGAGACACTCCTCCGGGAGCTGCCCGCCTCCGCATCGGACATCGGCGCCGAGGGACCGACGCCCCGCCAGCTCATCGCGTACAGGTGCGCCGCCCGGGTGGCCCGGCTGGGCAGCCCGCGCCCCGACTCGTTCTGGGCCCGGGCCGATACGGAGGATCGGGATCGCGCGCTCCTGGCCCTGCGCCAGCGCGCCGAGTCCGTCCTGGCCTGGTGGCAGGACAACAAGGGCGCTTGGCGATAACGCGGCGCCGGCAATCCCGCCGCTCCCGTTCGATGGCGCGGACGCCCCGCACCCTCGTGCGCCCGCACCGAATGGGCCCCGAGCCGGGCGTCCCGGGCCTTGGCCCCGCCCCGCGGCCGAACTACGATTGGCCCGACCTGTCGCCGAGGTAGCTCAGCTGGTTCAGAGCGGCGGATTCATAACCCGCAGGTCGCCGGTTCGAGTCCGGCCCTCGGCATTCCCGGTCCCGTAACGAGTTCCTGGCCCGAACCTGGGGGCTTGGCGCGGTGGGGGGAAGGCAACTCGGCTGGGAGGGCGGGCGCACCAGAGATCGTCGAGTGCAGGCCCGATGAGCCGTTGGCGGCGCCCGCCGTCCTTGCCGAGTTGCGTGAGGGTGGTCTCATAGGGCCTGCGTCGGGACTATCGGACGGTTGGGGCCATTCTGTCAAGCGCCGGGCGTTATCCACCGGTTGTCCACCTTCCGATGTGGAAGGCCACAGACGGGGCAGCCGGGCCAGGGCCTCGGCCTGCTCGGCCAGGGGCGGGTCGTAGTACCGGTGCTCCACCCGGCCCGAGTGGCGCATGAGGCGGTCGACCATCTTCTCCGCGACACCCGCGCCGGTCATGGCGGTCGCGAACCACTTGCGCGCCGAGTGCGGGCTGAAGCCCCGGGCCCGCCGGTCCTGCTCGGGGATCCCGGCGGCCCCGCGGTCGGCGCGGAACGACGCCCGCGTGGGGCGCACGGGGAAGACCGGCTCCTCCGGGCCCGCGGGCGGGAACCCGGCCGCGTCGCGGGCCCGGTCGAGCGCCGCGACGTGCGCCCGGAGCAGCGTGACCAGCTCGGGTGCGAGCGCGACCTCCTGGAGGCGCCGGCTCTTCTGGATGTCCTTGGTCCACAGCACGTGCGGGACCTCGGCGTCGAGGACCAGGTGCCGGCGCTGCCAGAGCCCGGGCTCGGCGAACCGGCAGCCGTGGGCGAACAGGCACATCCAGTACAGGGCGCGGTTGCCCTTGCAGCGCCGGTCGGCGCGGTCGCGCACCCACGCCTGCAGGACCAGGGCCCGGGCTTCCTCCACCGTGGCGGCCCGGCTTCCCGCCCCGCCATCGTCGACGGCGCGGGGCGCGTCGAGAAGCGGGTCGGAGGGGATCTGGCGGGCGACGGCGAGGTAGCGCGTCAGCGACTTGAAGCACGACAGGTTCCGGTTGTAGGTCGTGCACGACCAGCTGGCGCGGCGCATGGCGCCGAGGTAGCCGGCGATGGCCTCGAAGGTCAGGTCGCCCGGGTCGGTCCAGGACCGCTCACGGGCGGCGCGGCTCACAACCTGACGGAACGACGCGACGGTGCGGGCGCGACGGCCGCGGGCGCCGAGGTGCGCGAGCCACGCCTCGACGGCCTGCTCGAGCGAGTTGGGCCGGGAACTCAGGCCGGCATCCGTGCCGTCCCGGGTCTGGCCCGGGGGGATGCGCATGACGTCCAGTATGCCGCGCTCGACCTCCAGGACCAAGGAGAATCTTGCGATCGGCTCGGGAACCCCCGGCGCGGAGAGGCTCAACATGAGAAGGGGCGTGCGCACGCGGCTCTCCCGCGGCGTCCGTGCCCTGCGTTGGTCGTCTTATAACCGAGACGCGGCCGCGTCCCCGCACTCTCATCTCCGATATGTGCCGGACTGGCCCACGCGGGGTGTTCACCCCATGCATCGTGCGGGGCATGAGACGTGGAGCCAGACCGGATCGCCATCCTCGTGCTGCGGGAGATGGTGCGGAAGGACATGACCATCCTCGAGCTGGCGGCGTACACGGGGGTGCACCGCTGCGTGCTGGGACGCTGGCTCTCGGGCCGGCGGACGCTGCGGGTGCGCCACCTGCTGCCGGTGCTCGACGAGCTCGGCCTGGAGGTCGTGGCCGCGGAGGACCCGCACGGCCGCCGGTGTGCACCGTCGCGACGCAGCTAACGCCGCTGATCCGGCCGATCGCCGAGCTCGCGCCCGACCCCGCCAACCCGCGGACCCACGACGAGCGGAGCCTGGCGGCGATCGAGGGCAGCCTGCGACGGTTCGGGCAGCAGAAGCCGATCGTGCTCGACGCCCGCGGCGTGGTGATCGCCGGCAACGGGACCCTCGAGGCGGCCCGGCGCCTGGGGTGGACCCACGTGGCCGCGGCGCGCTCGGACCTGGCGGGCCCGGATCGCGTGGCCTACGCGATCGCCGACAACCGCACGGGCGACCTCTCGCGCTGGGACGAGCCGGCGCTCCGCGCCCTGCT
>CAYWOF010000427.1:0-3499 GCA_964459825.1 uncultured Phycisphaeraceae bacterium
ATGGTCATCAACAACGACCCCTGCTACGCCTACCTCCAGGAGTCCAACGCCGTCACCGACCAGAAGCTGGTCATGGCCCACGTCTACGGGCACGCCGACTTCTTCAAGCACAACCTCTGGTTCAGCAAGACCAACCGCAAGATGATGGACGAGATGGCCAACCACGCCACCCGCGTGCGCCGCCACATCGACCGGCACGGCCAGGAGGCCGTCGAGCGGTTCATCGACGTCTGCCTCTCCGTCGAGCACCTCATCGACCCCCACTCCATGTTCGTCCAGCGCGAGGAGCCGCGCTCGCGCGGGCACCGCGAGCCGGGCGCGGAGCGCGAGGACCCCCGCACCGCCGCCGGCGGGGCCTTCGAGCCCCACCTCCTCCCCGCCAAGGACTACATGGACCCCTTCATCAACCCCCAGCGCGAGCTCGACCGCCAGCGCAAGGAGTTCGAGCGCCAGGCCCGCGCCGAGCGCGGGCGCGTCCCCGCCCAGCCCACCCGCGACGTCCTCCTCTTCCTGCTGCGCCACGCCCCCCTCGAGGACTGGCAGCAGGACATCCTCGCCATCGTCCGCGACGAGGCGTACTACTTCGCCCCCCAGGCCATGACCAAGATCATGAACGAGGGCTGGGCCACCTACTGGCACTCCAAGCTCATGACCCAGCACTTCCTCGAGGCCAGCGAGATCGTCCACTACGCCGACCAGCACAGCGGCGTCGTCCACATGGCCCCCGGCGGCTTCAACCCCTACAAGATCGGCGTCGAGCTCTTCAAGGACATCGAACGCCGCTGGAACAGCGGACGCCACGGCCCCGAGTGGGAGCGCCTCGAGGGCGTCGGCGCCCAGGACCGGTTCGACGACAAGAGCATGAAGGGACGCGCGAAGATCTTCGAGGTCCGGCGCATCTACAACGACGTCTCCTTCATCGACGAGTTCCTCACCCCCGAGTTCGTCGAACGCCACCAGATGTACCACTGCCGGCGCGACCCCAACACCGGCGAGACCCGCATCGTCAGCCGCGACTTCAACCGCATCAAGCAGACCCTCCTCCACCACCTCACCAACCGCGGCGAGCCCTTCATCCACGTCGTGGACGCCAACTACCTCAACCGGGGCGAGCTCTACCTCGCCCACCAGTGGATCGGCCTCGACCTCGAGGCCGCCAAGGCCTCGCAGGTGCTCCAGAACCTCCGCCTGCTCTGGGGACGCCCCGTCCACCTGCGCGCCCGCATCGGCGATGACCAGTGGCTCTTCTCCTGCGAGCAGCCCGAGAAGGAGCCCAGGAAACAGAAGGTCACCGACGAGACGCCCCAGCCCGCCCACGTGGTGGAATAGGCAAAGGGCCCCTCTGCCCCTTTGCCCCCTTGCCCCTCTGCCCCTCTGCCCCTCTGCCCCTTTGCCCCTTTGCCCCTTCATCTGAAAAGTCCCCCGGCGGCGGTCGGAGTCGGGGGCAGGCCCACGAGACCCGGCGCGCCGCGCGGGGGAACGCCTCAGTATCGCACGAAGTACCCGCGACCGCGATCGCGCGGGAGCGAGAACACCGGCGCGAACTCCTCGTTCGGCGCCCCGATGAACACGTCCCCGCGCCCCGGGGCGGGCCCGGCGCCGGTGTCGGGCAGGCCCAGGACCAGCGCGCCGAACTGCCCGCCCGTGTCCGGGTTGGGCGACTCGATGGTCCGGGCCAGGGCCCCCGTCGCGCCGCTGTAGATGTACACCGTCCCCGGCGCGAGCGGCGCATCGATGTTCTGCGGCGCGCCGACCACGAGATCGCCCCGCCCGTCGCCCGTCATGTCCGGCACCCCGGCGACGGACCAGCCGAAGCGGTTGCCGCCCATGGAAGGCCCCTGGATCGTCCGGATCAGCCCCCCCGTGCGACCGGAATAGACCGCGATGACCCCCGCCTCGGGCGCGAACGCCGGCAGCATGGGCCCCAGGTGCACGTCCGCGCGCGCGGCGCCCACGATGAAGTCCGCCACGCCGTCGCCGCTGGCGTCGGGCACCCACGCGAGCGACTCGCCGAACCCGGCCAGGCCCCCGGGCGCGCCGATCGTCCGCCAGAGCGCGCCCGTGGCGCCCGAGAAGATGAGCACCCGCCCCTCCATCCCGGCCGCGACCTCGGGCTTCCCGTCGCCGCTCAGGTCCGGCAGGCCAAGGACCACCCGGCCATACCCGGGGCTCGCCATGGAGCTCGCCGGCTCGAGCGTCCGCAGGATCGCCCCCGTCGCGCCCGAGACCACGCACACCCGGTGCGCCTGGGGCGGCCAGTGGCCCGCGCCCCCGTTGGGCGCCCCCACGACCAGGTCGCCCCGGCCATCGCCATCCAGATCGCCCACCGCCGAGAGCGCCGCGCCGAACTCGTGCACCGTGCCGGTCCCCGGCGGCCCGATCGTGCGCAGGCGCAGCCCCGTCGCGCCCGAGTAGATGTGCACGCGCCCCGTGCTCTCCCCCGGCCCGCGGATGTGGGGCGCGCCGATGGCGATCTCGCCCCGCCCGTCCCCGTCGAGGTCCGCCAGGCCCGCGATCGCCCGCCCGAAGCCGGTGTTGGGATACACCGGACGGAACGTGCGCAGGTAGCGCCCCGTGCGCCCGGAGTACACGAACACCCGCCCGAACTCCCCCGACGGCAGGAACACCGGCCCGCGCGGGTGGTCGCTCGCGCCCAGGGCCACATCCATCGCCCCATCCCCATCGACATCGGGAATCGCCGCGCCCACGCGCGCGAACTGCCCGTGCGTGATGGCGTTGGGACCGACCACGCCTTGGACCTGCGCGAGCGCGGGGGCGCCGGCGCCGAGCACGATCCCGGGAACGCAGCGCAAGACCGATGGGCGCAACATGCCGAACTCCTTGCGGGAGCCCACGAGGTCCGGGTTTCTCCGACGATCGGGCCCGCGCCGGCGGGGCGAGCCGCCCCGGGCGGCCGGACAAGGCGGGGGGAAGGTCCGGCGCCCGTAGGACTTCGTCCCCAGATTACCCGGGCGTGCCCATCGCGTCAAGAGTTTTCGCGGCCTCCGGCGTCTCACTCCCGGGCGCCCCCGCGCGCGTCACCCGGGCGATGGCCCGGTTGGCGATGTAGTACAGGATGACCATCGCCACGATGAGCGCCGCGATCCCGCCCGCGTACACCCACGGCCCCTCCCGGATCTCGCCCGGCTTCGTCTCCCGCGTCGCCGCGGCGGCCGTCGTCGCCGCCAGCATCACCACGATCGCCGTGCGCGGGGCCATCCCCAGCAGCGTCCCGAGGCAGAACGCCACCCGCGGCGCGCCCGTCGCGGCCATCGCCAGGTTCGTCAGCGCGAAGGGCGAGTTGGGCGGCAGACGGATCAGGCTGATCACCCCCAGCGTGGACCAGAACCCCCGCCCGATCAGCGCATCGCGCACCGCCCGCGCCTTGACGCTCGTGGCGATGACCCGCTCCACACGCCGGTGCGCCACCGTCCGGGCCAGGAAATACCCGATCGCCGCCGCCCCCGTGAACCCCAGGAGCGCCGCCGGAAAGCCCACC
>CAYWOF010000428.1:0-811 GCA_964459825.1 uncultured Phycisphaeraceae bacterium
CAGCTCGCGGAGGACGGCCAGTTCGGCCTCACCGAGTTCGATCGGGCGTTTGCCCATGGTCGCTGCGGCTCCGCGGGCGGGTGGCCCGCCCAAGCTCCTACACGTGTCGTAGCAGTCTACTACAATCGTCGTAGGCTGTCAAGGGGAGTCTCCGCGAAAGTCTGCTACCGAGCCGGGGCCCCCCGGTTGCGGGCGTCCGCCCGGCCGGCCCGCCACCGGCCCCGATTCATCCGTCCCGGGCCGGGGCGTACCCTGCCCGGGGATGAACCCTGCCGCCCGCCCAACCCCTCCCTTTACGGCCGCCTGGCTGGCCGCGCACCTGGGGGCCGAACTCCAGGGGTCGGGGGACATGGTGCTGACGCACCTCGATGTCGTGCAGCGGGCCGGGCCGGGGGCGCTGACCTTCGTGCGCTCGGTGGATTACGCCTCGGCGTGGCGATCGTCGGGCGCCTCGGCGGCCCTGGTTACGCGCGGCGTGGCTGTCGAGCCGCGGGCCGAGCCCCCGGGGGTCCTGCTTGTCGTGCCCGACGCCGACCTGTCCCTGGTGCAGGTGCTCGAGCTTTTCGCCGGCGCACCCGTGCCCGCGGCTCCCGGCGTCCATCCTGCCGCGGTGGTGGACCCGACGGCGAGGCTAGGGCGGGACGTCTCGATCGGGGCCGGGTGTATCGTCGGGCCGGGCGCGGTCATTGCGGATGGCGCGGTCCTGCACCCCACGGCCACGCTGGGCGCCGGGGTGCGGATCGGGCGCGGCACCGTGCTCCGGGCCGGGGTCACCGTGCTGGACCGGTGCGTGGTCGGGGAGGGGTGCACG
>CAYWOF010000428.1:821-3495 GCA_964459825.1 uncultured Phycisphaeraceae bacterium
GATGGCTTTGGGTACCGGCCCCACCCGTCGGGGCGTGGCTAGGTGAAGATCCCGCATATCGGGATTGTCGAGATCGGCGACGGTGTCGAGATCGGCGCTAACTCGTGCATCGACCGGGCGAAGTTCGGCGCCACGATCATCGGGAGCGGGACGAAGATCGACAACCTCGTCCAGGTCGCCCACAACTGCATCATCGGGCGGGCCTGCATCATCTGCGGGCAGTCGGCGCTGGCGGGGTCGGTGGAGCTGGGCGACGGGGTGATCCTGGGGGGCGAGGTGGGGATCTCCGACAACGTGCGCATGGGGGCCCGCTCCCGCGCGGCGGCGGGGTCGGGGATCATGCACAACGTCCCCCCGGGGGAGACCTGGTGGGGGCGGCCGGCGGTGCAGTTCCGCACGCAGGCGCGCAACGTCAAGGCGATGATGAGGCTGGGGGAGGAGATCGACCGGCTCGACCGGCTGGAGGCGCAGGTGCGGGCGCTGCTGGAACGCTTCGGCGGCGGGCCGGGGGACGCCGATAAGGGAGAGGCATGCGCATCGGATCGCGCGACATCGGCGGCGCCCCCTACATCATCGCCGAGCTCGGCGTAAACCACGACGGGTCGCCGGGGCGGGCCCTGGAGCTGGTGCGGCTGGCGGCGGGGGCGGGGGCCGACGCGGTGAAGTTCCAGTTCTTCCGCGCCGACCTGTTGATGAGCGGCGCTGCGCGCCTGGCGTCGTACCAGGCGGAGGCGGGGGAGACGGACCCGGCGGCGATGCTCCGGCGCCTGGAACTGCCGGGCGAGGCGCTGGCGCGGGGCGCGGCGCTGGCGCAGGAGCTGGGGCTGCACGCGATCGTCACGGTCTTCAGCGTGGAGCTGGTGGAGGAGGCGTGCGCGTGCGGGTGCGACGCGTTCAAGACCGCCTCGCCCGACATCGTCCATCGCCCGCTGCTGGAGGCGCTGGGGGCGACGGGGCGGCCGCTGATCGTGAGCACGGGGGCGTCGACGATCGACGAGGTGGCGCGGGCGATGCACTGGCTGCGGGGCGCGCGGGGGCGCGTGGCGCTGTTGCAGTGCGTGAGCGCGTACCCCACACCGCCGGAGCGGGCGGCGCTGGGGGGGATGGCGGCGCTGCGGGCGGTCCACGCCGGGCCGGTGGGCTACAGCGACCACACGACGTCGCTGGACATGGGCGGGTGGGCCGTGGCCGCGGGCGCCAGCGTCCTGGAGAAGCACTTCACCTACAGCCGCGCCGCGGCGGGGCCGGATCACGCGGCGTCGCTGGAGCCAGACGAGTTTGCGCAGTACGCGGGGCGGGCGCGGGCGGCGTACGCGGCCCTGGGGGCGGCGCGGCGCGAGGTGGGGGAGCTGGAGCGGGACGTGCGCGCGGTGTCGCGCCAGTCGATCGTCGCGGCGCGGGCCCTGCCCGCGGGGCACGTCCTTCGGCGGGAGGACCTGACGTTCAAGCGTCCGGGCACGGGGATTGCGCCGTGGCTCATCGACGCGGTGCTGGGGCGGGCCACGGCCCGGGCAGTCGGGGCGGACACGCCGCTGCGCGAGGGGGACCTGGAGGCGGCCCCATGATCGGGGACGGGTGGACCGACGAGCCCGCGACGCGCCCCGGACCCCCCGAGCCTGAGGCGGCCGCGCCCCGGCGCGTGGCGGTCGTCACCGGGTCGAGGGCGGAGTTCGGGCTCCTGGCGCCGGTGATGCTTGCGGTGCGGGCCCACCCGGCGCTGGAGCTGCTCGTGATCGCCGCGGGCTCGCACCTGGTGCCTCCGGCCGCGACGTTCCGCGAGGTGAAGGGCGCGTTCGCCGTTGCCGACAGCGTGCCGATGCAGGTTGCCGGGCGCACGACGCGGGCCGACGACGCCGAGGCGCTGGGGCGCGGGGTCGCGCGCTTCACGCGCTCCTTCGCCCGGCTGGGGCCCGACTGGGTCGTCGTGCTGGGGGACCGGATCGAGGCCTTCGCGGCGGCGTGTGCGGCGTCGGTGGGGGGGTGGGCGCTGGCGCACCTGCACGGGGGGGACCGGGCCGAGGGGGTCGCCGACGAGGCGATGCGGCACGCGATCACCAAGCTCGCGCACCTGCACCTGCCGGCGACGAGCGAGTCGGCGCGGCGCATCATCGCGATGGGCGAGCGGCCCGAGCATGTCGTGACGGTGGGCTCGCCCGCCATCGACGGGCTGGCGTCGATCCCGCCACTTGCCGATGGGCGCTACGGCGAGCTCGGGCGGCCCGGGGCGCTGGTGCTCCTTCACCCCGTGGGCCGGCCCCCCGAGCAGGAGGAGGCGGGCGCGGCGGAGGTGCTCGCGGCCCTCGAGGGTGAGCGGGTCCTGGCGATGCACCCCAATCTCGACCCCGGGCGCGAGGGGATCGTGCGGGCGATCGAGGCCGGGGGCGTGCGCGCCGAGTCGCACCTGCCGCGGCGCGACTTCGTCGGCCTGCTGAAGCGCATGGCGGCGGAGGGGGGCGTGCTGGTGGGGAACAGCTCCGCGGCGCTGATCGAGGGCGCGGCCATCGGGGTGCCCGCGGTGGACATCGGGCCGCGCCAGGGCGGGCGCGAGCGGGCGGGGAACGTCGTGCACGTGGACGCGCAGGCGCGCGAGGCCGTACGCGCGGGAGTACGGGCGGCGCGGGCGATCGACCGGGCGGGTCTGACGCACCCCTACGGCGACGGGCGCCGCCTCATG
>CAYWOF010000429.1:0-3490 GCA_964459825.1 uncultured Phycisphaeraceae bacterium
TCGCAAGGGAAAAGAGGTCGATGCCCTGAAAACGGCGCGCGCCGGAGGGTCATCGGGGCGGATTCGGCGGAGGGGCGGCCGCCGAATGGACAAATAGGCAAAGGGGCAGGGGGCCAAATCGGAGGGGAAGGGGCGGTGAGTGCGTTCGCACGGCGCGGGGCTTGGTCGGTAGGTCTCACGCGCGGGCGCTGGGGTCGCGCTGAGCCTGGCGATTACCGGATGCCCCGTGTATCGACCCCAGCTCCCGTCCCAGGAGCGCCGGGTCCCGGCACACGTGGAACCCCCAGCGCCCGAGCCGGCCCCAGTTGTTGACCGCCTGGACCCACTTGCGGGCCGCATCGTGCTTGGCCCGGTCCTCGTTGTCCTCGTAGCCCTTGACCTCCACGATCACCGTCGTGCCATCGTCGAGGCGCACGAGGAAGTCCGGCACGTAGTGGTGGCTGATCCCGAGGTGCTCGTAGGGGATGGTCATCTCGAGCCCGGTGTTCCGGACGTAGGCGGCGACGCTGCCGCTGGAGTCGAGCTCGAACACGGCCGCCTGCTCCCAGCGCGTGGTGTCGAGGACGACCTGGTTCACGTGGCTCTTCTGGGTGGCGACCACGGGCTTGACGGTCTTGAAGTCCACATCATCGGTGGAGGCGATCGGCTTGATCCGGTTGAGCACGGGGAGGAGCGGGGGCTCGCCCTGCCCAACGTCGGGCTCGATGCGGTCGGCGAGGCGCTCGACGATCTGGCGTGCGTACTGCTCCAGGCCGAGTTCGCTCTCGTGAAGGCCGCGGAAGTCCACCTTGCGGGCGATGTACTCATCGACGTGTCGGTAGACCTGGGGGAAGAGCTGGTGGCGTGACTGGAGGCGGAAGACGCGCGATTTCTTGTCGGCGCCGTTGCCATCGCCCGCGCCGGAGAGGAGGCGGTCGAGCACGTGGCGGGCGATCTCGAACTTGATGGTCTCGATGTGGTTGTCGCGGTAGTAGGCCTCACGGTCCTGGCGGACGGTGGGGAACGGGCTGCCCTTGGACGCCGCGGCGCCCTCGGCGTAGCCGGTGGTGATGCGCATGAAGGTGGCGGTGGGCTCGCGGTTGGGCTCGAGCTGGAGCGGGTCCATCGCGCCCACATCGCACCGGATCAGGTTCTTGCGGAGGGCGAAGACGTACCCCTCGACGACGGGGAACTCCATGCGAAGCGCGGCGCGCTCGGGCATGGCGTGGACGTGGTTCTTGGGCCGGTCGTTGTCGATCCCGCCCTTCTCGGGCTTGCCCTTGTAGGGGATGACGCTGAACGGGATGCCGTAGACATCGACGTACTCTTCGGTGAGGAGGCCGGTGCCGGGATCGGGCTTGTAGTCGAGGCGGCGCAATCCGCGGCCTACGACCTGCTCGCAGAGGAGTTGGCTGCCGAAGGCGCGAAGGCCCAGGATGTGGGTGACGTTGCTGGCATCCCAGCCCTCGGTGAGCATGGCGACGGAGACCACGCAGCGGACGTGCTCGCCCGGCTCGCCGACCTTGCCGACCGTGGCCACGACGCGGCGCAGGGCCTCGGCGGCATCGCTGACGGTCCTGGTCGGGTCATCGCTCTCGGCATCCTTGAGGAGCTTGGAGTCGATGCGGATCGTGTACTTCCGGTCGGCGGTGTTGGAGAAGTACTCGGGGAAGATGGCGCCCGGGCCGTACGCGATGCGCGGCTTGGACCCCTTCGGCTTGGCGCGGCGGGGCTCGGCGTCCTCCTCGTCCTCGCCGCCGAGGACTTCGGCGGCCTCTTCGGGCGTGGCGATCTCCTCGGTTTCGCCGCTGATGCGCCGGTAGAACTCGGCCGCGATCTCGGTGTTGTCGCAGACGATGATCATGACCGGGGGCACGTGTTCCTGGCCGGGTGTGGCCTCCCGCATCTTCTCGAAGCGGTCCTTCCACTGGGACGCGAGTTGCTTGAGCGCGCCCTCGGCCTTGCGATAGACCACGGGGGGCTTGGGGCGACCGCCGCCGCGACCGGGGTACTTCTCGCCCGGCTGGAGGTCGGCGACGATGTGGTCCTTCCAGAGGCGGAAGTACTTGGGGTCGGGGCGGCCAGTGGTGTCCGACACGGGCAGGCGCGGGATCTTCACGATGCCGGACTCGATGGCATCGACGAGGCCGAAGTCGCTGACGAGCCAGGGGAAGGGGGAACCCTCGGGGTTGCCGCTGCCCTTGATGTAGAAGGGGGTGGCGGAGAGATCGAGGCAGAAGAGGATGCCGCGGAAGGAGCGGGTTGGGGAAGAAGAGGTAGTCACAGGCGGGACGCCTGTGCCACGAGAGGTGGTAGAAGGGGTAGACACAGGCGGGACGCCTGTGCCACGAGCAGGGGTAGAGGAGAAGGCGTTGTTGATCTTGTCGAGGGCATCAAGCCAGACGCGGGCCTCCTCGAGGTCCTCTTGCTGACCGGCGGCGGTGCCGACCAGTTCGTCGTCGGGCTCGCGGCCCTCGGCCTCGTCGTCCGCGGCGGTGCGGACCCGGTAGCAGTGGTGGCCCTCATCGTTGAGGACCATGATGGGGGCGCGGTCGTAGAGCTCCTTGAGCACGCGGCGGGCGAAGGCGTCGGGGTCTTCCTCACCCTTGTTCACGACGCGGTAGGACTTGTCGCCCTCGCTGTGCTCCGAAGCAGGCGCGAGCTGGTGCCAGTTCTCCACGATGACGCGCCCGAGGCGGAACCCATCGCGGTATCGGCTGGGCACGATGTCGAACTGGTCGTAGTAGTTGCCGGCATCCTCGGGGCGGAGGACCTGCAAGCGCTCGCGGATGGTGCGATTGGGGCAGACGATGAGTACGCCGCTGGGGAACTCGGCGCTGAGGGGGTTCTGGGCCCGGTTGCAGAAGGCCCAGGCGATGAGCATGGCCATCACGACGGTCTTGCCGGAGCCGGTGGCCATCTTGCAGCCGAGGCGGCGGAGGGCGAGGAGATCCGCATCGCCCGGGGCATCGATGAGGCGGGGGAACCAGTCGGCGGTGCCGCCCCCCTCGGTGACGCGGAACGAGGGCCGCTCGGCGCGGAGAAGTCGGGCGAGGTCGTCGTCGGTCAGGCCGGGTTTGAAGCGCAGGGCGCCGGTGCGGGCGGTGAGGCGCAGCTCGGCGAGGTAGATGATGGTCTCGACGGCCTCGCGCTGGCAGAAGAAGAGGCGTCGCGGCCGGTCGGCGCGGGACCAGTGGCGGAGGAGGTCGGCCGTGACCCTGCTCGCGCCGCGGTAGTCGGCCTCGCGCCAGCGCCGGATGTCCTCGCGCAGAAGGTTGACGAGCGGGAGGTCGTCGAACTGCTCATCGGGGAAGAGGCCCGCCTGGGCCGCGCCCACCCGCTTGTCCTTGTACCAGTACCCGGCGGGGCGGCGGGTGCCCATCTGGCGGGCCTGGCCGGTCTCCTTGTTGTAGTGCCAGTGGTCCCGCGGCTCCTCGTAGGGGTTGCAGAGGATGGGTCGGGGGACGGGCTGGATGGGGATGGCGTCGTTCGGCATCTGAACGCTCACCCG
>CAYWOF010000430.1:0-3466 GCA_964459825.1 uncultured Phycisphaeraceae bacterium
GTCGCCCGCGATGCACGGCGCGACGCACGGCGCGCCGAGGCGCGCCGAGCCGGGGCGGCACCGCGCGCCGACGATCTCGAAGCGGGGATCGCGCGCCGCGAGATCGCACACCCGCGCGCCCATGCGACCCCCCGCGCCGTGCACGATCAGACGCGCGACCCGACTGGCTCGACTTGACAAGCGTGGCTCCATCCGCATGATGGCGGGCGCCGAGTGCGGCAACGATTGCGCGATCGTTCAAGGGATTCGATCGTGCAGTCCGATAGTATGGCGGCAGTGCTCGGCGGCGCGGTGCCGTGGCGCCCCGCGTCGCGATGACAGGAGCGACTGCCCGAGCTTCAGGAGACACGATCATGGCAAAGAAGAAAGGCAAGAAGAAGGGCAAGAAGAAGGGCAAGAGAAAGACCCGTCGCAAGTAGTTCGCGTCTGGGCGAACCGACTCGATCACTCATTCGCTTGAATCGTCCGTGAAACAGTTGGGCCCGGGCGCGTCTCCGGGCCGTGAACGAACAAGCGCCACCGATCGTGCGGGGCCGGCCAACGCCGGCCCCGCCGTCGTTTTGCCCCCGGGCCCGCGCCGCGCGAACAATCCTCCATGGAGAGCATCCATCCCGACGCCGACGCGATGCGGGCGCTCCTGCGGGCCCACCACACCGGGACCCTCTCGTGCGATGGCCGGGTCTTCCCGAGCCGGTTCGTCATCGACGGCGCCTCCGGGCGCATCGTCCTCCCCGTGCCCCGGGAGGCGCTCGAGTGCGACTCCCTCGTCCTGCACGTCCCCGAGGAGGGGGAGGGAGCCCTGGAGCTGCTGCTCGTGCCCCGGCCGATCGATCCGGATCGCGAGGGCGCGTGCGACCGCTGGCAGGCCTACCACGGGCGGCCCCGCGAGGCCCGCTGGGCCTCGTGCGCCATCGAGTCCGCGCGCCGCGCCGGCCTCGTGGTGTCGGGCGACGATCTGGACCTCGTCAACCCGCTCCTGCGCGAGGAGGGTCGGCTCTGCACCGGTGCCAACTCCCGGGCCGAGGCCGTGAGAAGCCTGGCGCGGCGCACGACGGGGACCGCCGCCGATGAGGCGACGCTGGTCGGGATCGACCCGCGGGGCCTGGACATCCGGGCTCGGATCGGGATCCTGCGCGTCGAGTTCGCCCGGCCCGCGCCCACGCCGGAGGGCGCGCAGGCCGCGCTGGAATCCCTGCTCGCCGAAGCGGAGCGGGCAGCGCCATGACCGATCCCGCCCGCCGCTCCGTGACGACGCCATCGGGTCGCCCGTCGCACCTGCGCGAGGCGCACGCCCACCTCTTCCAGCACGGGCGCGACATGGGCCTGCTGCGCCTGGATGGGTGCCGCTCGCGCGACGAGTGCCTCGATCTCCTGGCCCGCGCCCTGGCCCGAGCCCCCGCGGGCGGGTGGATCGTGGGAGTCGGCCTGCGCGTGGATGGCTGGCCCGACCCGACGTGGCCGACCGCCGCGGACCTCGACCGGGTAACCGGCTCCGGTCCGGCGGAGGGACAGCCCTGCTGCCTCCGATCGTTCGACCATCACGCCCTCGTGACGAACAGCGCGGGGCTCGGCGCGGCGGGGATCTCGGACGCCACGCCGGACCCACCCGCGGGGCGCATCGTGCGCGATCGATCCGGCCGGGCCACGGGCGTCTTGCTCGAGGGCGCCGCGGGCCTGGTGCTGCGGGCGATTCCCGAGGCGCCGGCGGAGGACCGTCCGCGGCTGGTCCGGTCCGCCCTGCGGGACCTGGCGGGCCACGGGTTCACCGAGATCCACGACCTGCTCAGCGAGCCGTGGCTTGGACCGATCCTGGCCTCGCTCCACGATACCGGCGAGTTTCCGGCCCGCGTGCTCCTCTACCCGCGCCTCGAACACCTCGATGCCATCGCGGCGACCCGGGGCGCGTGGGAACGCCAGGGCCTGCGTCTGGGGGGCGCCAAGGTTTTCGCCGATGGCACGCTCAACGCCCGCACGGCCTCGATGCTCTCCCCCTACGCGGACCCCCTGCCGGGCCTGGCGCACGGGCAGGCGATGATGACCAGGGACGACCTCGCCGCGGCGATGGGCCGCGCCTGGTCGCACGGCGTGGGCCTGGCGGTTCACGCCATCGGGGATGCCGCCGTCCGGGCCACCTTGGACGCCTGCGAGTCGCTCTCCCCGTCTCTTCGTCTCCCCGTCTCTCCATCTCTTCCTCCCCTCCGCATCGAGCACGCCGAGATCATCGATGAGGCGGACGTCGAGCGGTTCGCATCGCTCGGCGTGGTCTGCTCCGTGCAGCCCTGCCACCTGCTCGCGGACATCGAGGCTCTGCGGCGCGGCCTCCCCCACCGCCTCGATCGGGTCCTGCCCCTGCGCGACCTGATCGACTCGGGCTGTCGCCCGGGGGAACTCCTCTGGTTCGGTTCGGATGTGCCGATCGTGCGACCGGATCCCGGCGACTCGATCCAAGCGGCGGTGCATCGCCGGCGCGATGGAGCCGGTGAGACGGACGCCGTTGCGTCCCGGCAGAAGCTCACGCCCGCAGAGGCATGGGGGTGCTTCCCATCGGGCGACGCTCCCGGGGGCGCGCCGCCCGCTCGGGGCGCGAGTTAGACGGCTCCGGCCTCCGGCACCAGTCGCCCGCGCGTGCGGTCCTCCGCGAGCGCCGGCCGGCGCAGCCAAGAGCGGCCGGGGGGTCCACCCGGTCCCACCACGATCCAACCCATGAAGAGCACCGTGGTGAGCGCCCGGCACGCCCCGGTCGACCACGCCGGGAGCGCCTCTCCGAGGTCGATCAGTGCGCCGGCGCCGCTGAGTCCCAGGAGGCCGGGGAGCTTGTACCAGTAGTAGGTCGAGACTGCCCCGGCGGCAAAGGCCCGGTCCAGAACGGCGCGCCGGCCCGGACCGACGCCGGCGCGCAGCGCGCCGTATAGCACGAGCGAGGCGAGCATCGCACCCCAGGGCCAGGTGAGCGCCACCCACCAAGGGTCGTCCAGGCCCCGTGCGATCCGCCCCGAGGCCTGGTACCACCCCCACACGAACCCCGGGAACCCCCCCACGATGATCGCGCCCGCGGCCGCGTGCGCCGGCGTTCCCGGGCGCGCCAACGGGTGCGTGCCGACGGTGCTGTCGGGGCACACGGCCGAGCAGCGCACGCAGCGCACGCAATGGGCGTTGGGGAGCGTGAGGACGGGCCGCACACCGTAGAGCTGCTCAACGGGGTGGACCGGGCACAGCCCGGAGCACCACCCGGACTTGCCGGCGAACACCCAGCCGAGCACGAGCGCCAGGCCTCCCAGGCTCGCGACGACGCCGGCGCTCACCCAGCCGTCATCATCCAGTCCCACCAGCCGGAGCGGCACGAGCACGAGCAGCAGGGCAACGGATCCGACGGCCAGCGCCCCGCTCATCGACGCGGAGACGATCCGCGTCGACGACAGCCCCAGGTGCCGCGGCAGCTGCGACCACGTCCCCAGCGGACAGATGT
>CAYWOF010000431.1:0-3451 GCA_964459825.1 uncultured Phycisphaeraceae bacterium
GAGCCGGTGGATCGCGATCGCCGCGGCCGTCGCCGCGTTGAGCGAGTCCCCCGGACGGGCCATCGGGATCCGCACGCGGAGCCGCGCCCGCGCCAGCGCCTCGGGCGAGAGCCCCGGCCCCTCCGCGCCGATGAGCAGCGCGCCCCGCGGGATGGTCGACCCGGGCGCCGACCCGGCGCGCGCCGCGATCGCCTCGATGGGCGTCGCCGCGGGATCGGGCGTCAGCGCGATGGTCGTGAACCCGGCGCGCTCCACCAGGTCGAGCGCGCCGGGCCAGGGGTCCAGGCGCGCGAACGGGACCCGCAGCACGTGCCCGATCGAGACCCGCACGGCCTTGCGATAGAGAGGATCGGCGCAGCGCGGGCTCAGCAGGATGCAGGCCCCGCGGGGCTCCGCCCCCCCCGCCGGCCCGCCGTCGGCGTCCGGCACCCCCGCCAGCACCGCCGCGTTGCGGAAGATGCCCCCGATGTTGTCGTGGTTGGTCAGGTCCTCGAGGACGATGGCGATGCGGACGCGCGCCAGCAGCGACGCGGCGTCGGGCTCGCACGCCGGCCGGTGCGCCGCCGCCAGCACGCCCCGGTGGATGTGGAACCCGACGATGCGGTCCATCACGGGCGGCGGGGCCACGTACACCGGCGCCCCGCCGAGCTCGCGCTCCAGGGCGGCGCGCATCGTGCCCAGCCGCGTCGGCGTGATGAGCACCGAGTGGACCCGGTAGGCCGACTCGAGGAGGGCCCGGACCACTAGCTCCCCCTCGGCCATGAACAGGCCCGCGCGGGCCCCGGCGGACCCGTCGGTGGCCACCCCGGCCCCCGGCGCGGAAGCCCCCGGCTCGGTGGGGGCCGCGGCGCGGGCAGTGCCTCGCAGGGACCGCAGGTCGGCATCCCGCACGTTCAGGAATACGGCGATCCGCGGGTCGGCCGCATCCTCGATCGGGATCGGGTTCAGCGGACCGCCGGGCACGGTCGATGGTAAGGCCGACGAGCCCGGCGCCCCGGGTTCACGGGTCGGGCGGCCCTACGGTCGCCCGGCCCCCTCCGAACCGGCGGCCGCCACGCCGAACGCCCCCGCACCCCGCACCCCGATCCCGGACCGCACCCCGCATGGAACTCTGGCAGGCAGTCATCCTGGGCCTCGTCGAGGGCATCACCGAGTACCTGCCCATCAGCTCCACCGGGCACCTGATCCTCGCCTCGGCGCTCATGGGCCTCAACGGCGCAGACGTCAAGGGCTCGGTCGATGCGTTCACCATCGTCGTCCAGGGCGGCGCCATCCTCGCCGTGCTGGGGCTCTATCGCGCCCGCGTGGCCCGGATGATCCGCGGCGTCCTGGGGCGGGACCCGGCGGGGCTGCGCCTGGCGATCAACCTCGCCGTCGCGTTCGCGCCCGCCGCGATCCTGGGCAGGCTGCTCGACGACTGGATCGAGGCACGCCTCTTCTACGCCGGACCCGTGCTAGCGGCCGTGGGGGTCGGCGGGGTGTACATGATGCTCGTCGATCGCTGGACGCGAGCGCGACACCGCCCGGCAACGCCCGCATCCGGCGCCACTCCGGCCCCCGCCGGCGAGGTCACGGACCTCACGCCCGGACGGGCCCTGGTCATCGGCCTGCTCCAGTGCGTCGCCATGTGGCCGGGCACGAGCCGATCCATGATGACCATCACCGGCGGGCTGTTCGTGGGCCTACGCCCCACCGCCGCCGCGGAGTTCAGCTTTCTCCTCGGCCTGCCGACGCTCGGCGCGGCCACGCTCTACCGGCTCTACAAGAACGTCGGCGCCTCGGCCCGGGAGGGAACCCCCAACCTCCTCGAGCAGCTCGGCTGGCTCCCCGTGCTGGTCGGGATCGTCGTGGCCATGGTGTCGGCCGCGGCGGCGGTCAAGTGGCTCGTGGCGTTCCTCAACCGCCACGGGCTGATGGTCTTCGGCTGGTACCGGCTGGCCCTGTGCGCGCTGCTCGGCGGGCTCTGGTGGGCGGGCGTCGTCAGCATCGAGCCCTCGCCGGACGTCCCGCCCGGCCCCGCGACGGCGCCGATCGGGGGAACGCCGTGAAGACCTCGTTCCCCAAGGAGAAGATCGGCGTCGTGCTCCTCGAGGGCATCCACCCGCGCGCCAAGGAGATCCTGGCGCGCGAGGGCTTCGCGGTGCGCGCCCTGCCCCGCGCCCTCTCCGGCCCCGCCCTGCGCGAGGCCATCGCCGCGGCCCACGTCGTGGGAATCCGGTCCAAGACCCACCTCCCCGCCGAGGCCCTCGCCCACGCCCGGCGCCTCCTCGCCGTCGGGTGCTTCTGCATCGGCACCAACCAGGTGGACCTGGCGGCGGCGTGCGCGCGCGGCGTGCCGGTCTTCAACTCCCCCTTCTCCAACACGCGCAGCGTCGCCGAGCTGACCATCGCCGAGGTGGTGGCGCTCCTGCGCGGGCTCCTGGACAAGAGCGTGCGCCTGCACGCGGGCGGGTGGGACAAGTCGGCCAAGGGGGCGCGCGAGGTCCGCGGCAAGACCCTGGGGATCGTCGGGTACGGGCACATCGGCTCGCAGGTGTCCGTGCTCGGCGAGGCGCTGGGGATGCGCGTGCTCTTCCACGACATCGTGGCCAAGCTGCCGCTGGGCAACGCCCGGGCCGCGCCCTCCCTCAACGAGCTGCTCGCCGAGAGCGACGTGCTGACGCTCCACGTGCCCGCCACCGCGCGCACCGAGCGCCTCATCGGCGCCCGCCAGATCGCGCGGATGCGCCCGGGCGCCTGCCTGATCAACAACGCGCGCGGGAGCGTCGTCGATGTCCCCGCCCTCGCCGGCGCCCTGCGCGAGGGGCGCCTCGCCGGCGCGGCCCTCGACGTCTTCCCCGTCGAGCCCGCCGGCAACGACGAGCCCTTCGAGAGCGAGCTGCGCGGGCTGCCCAACGTCATCCTCACCCCCCACATCGGCGGGAGCACCGAGGAGGCCCAGGAGGCCATCGCCGTCGATGTCGCCGGGCGCCTCCTCAAGTTCATCAACAACGGCTCCACCACCGGGGCGGTCAACGTGCCGGAGGTCGAGCTGCCCGAGCAGACGCCCCCCGAGGCCGACGAGCCCGCGCGCCGGCGCGGCCACCGCATCCTCCACTTCCACCGCAACGTCCCCGGCGTGCTCAGCGGCATGCACGCCCTGATCGCCCGGCTCGGCGTGAACATCGAGGCCGAGCACCTCCAGACCAACCGCGAGATCGGCTACGTCGTGCTCGACGTCGGCGCGCCCCACGGCCAGCGCGTGCTCGACGGCCTCCGCGCCATCCCCGAGACCATCCGCGTCCGCGCGCTCTGGTAGGCGCTACACCTCGACCAGCACGCGGAGCTGGTCCGGCTGCCCCGCCGCCTGCACGATCGCCGGCCCGTCGGCCAGGCGCATCCGGCGCGTCACCAGCCCCAGCGCCTCGAGCGCCGCCCGCGCCCGCGCCGCCAGCGCGGCGGCCCGCGGGCC
>CAYWOF010000432.1:0-3442 GCA_964459825.1 uncultured Phycisphaeraceae bacterium
CGGCATCGAAGGTGAACGACCAGCCGCCGGTGGGGGCGGTAAGCACAACGACGTGGTTGGGGCCGGTCGAGTCCACGCCCATGGCGGGGCCGGCGTAGGGGGCGCCATCCTCGGCGGAGCTGGTCGCGCAACCCGGCGTGAGGAGGGACGCGAGGGTGATCGCCGCCAAGAGCGGTGCGAAGAGAAGCCGCGCGGGACCGGTGCGTGCCATGCGGGGAACCTCCGGGAGCCGAGGGAGGCCTCGGGGGTTGGTATGCTACAGGGACGCCACGGTCGGCGTGAGGAGCGGCGCCATGCAGGACGACACGGGGTTGGTTGCGCCGGGGGCGGTGGTCGTGATGGGCGGCGGACGGCGCCTGGGGCGGGCGTGGGCGGGGGGCGTGCTCCTGCTCTGCGCCGGCGTGGGGGCGCTGGGGTGGGGACTGGCCTCGTGCAACAGTGGGCCGGCTGCGGGGAGCGCGGGGAGCGTCTCGGTCGCGGTGCCGGAGGAGCCCGAGCTTCGCGTGCGGATCCGCGCGGGGATCGGCGAGGCGACGGTGGCCGGTCCGGCGCAGCTCCGGGCCCGGGCCGGGAGCCGGCCGGAGGTGACCCTACGGGCGCCCGTGCGGCTCACGGTCGAGACGGAGCCCGGGCTGGTCATGGCGACGGATGGCGCGGGCGAGAGTCTCCTGGTGCACGCGCCGGAGTCGCTGGAGCTCTCGGGTGTGGGGGCGGACGCGGTGCCGGTGACGGTGGATCGGCGTCCCTACGCGGGGCGACTGCGGGTGACGCCGCGCGAGGAGGCGGCATCGTTCGACATCGTGGAGCTGGTCGCGACCGAAGAGTACCTGCCGGGGGTGGTGGTCTCGGAGCTGCTCCCCACCTGGCAGCACCCCCGAGTGTTCGAGGTTCAAGCGGTGAGCGCCCGGACGTACGCCCTGCACCAGCGGTCGATCGCGATGGCGCAGAACCGGCAGTTCGATCTCGAGGCCTCGACGCGCGACCAGGCGTACGGCGGGCTGACGGACCGGGAGGTGGCCCACGCGGCGGTGCGGGCGACCCGGGGTGTCGTGCTCACGTGCGAGGGGCACCTTCTGCGGGCGTACTACTCGAGCACGTGCGGGGGGCGGCCGGCGTCGGCGGCGGACACATGGCCCACGGGCTCGGGGTACGAGTACAACGAGGATGCACCCCTGCAGGCCCACGCGCGCGAGGCCCTGTGCCAGGAGTCGCCCCTGTATCGCTGGGAGGTCACGCGGAACACGGACGAGCTGTCGCGCCGGATCCGAGAGTGGGGGAAGGCGACCGGCTCGCCGATCGCCCAGTTCAAGCGCCTGGCGACCGTGACGGTGGAACGGCGGGCGAGCACCGAGCGCCCGGCGACGTACCGGGTGCGCGACTCCTCGGGGGCGCCCTTCACGCTCACGGCCGAGGAGCTGCGCATGGCGTGCAACCAGTCGGTCACCGGATTGCCGGACATCACGCGTCAGACCCGGGTGGCGAGCGGCGACCTCGAGATGGACATCGGCCCGGACCAGACGTTGATCCGCGGGCGAGGGTTCGGGCATGGCGTGGGGATGTGCCAGTACTGCGCCGAGGCGATGGCCCGCCGGGGGGATGCGATGAAGGACATGCTGGTGCGGTTCTACCCGGGAGCCAGGCTGGAGCGGGCCTATCGGTAGCGCGGCACGCCTCGCGCCGACGGGGTCAAACCACCAGGTCGACCAGTCTTCCGGCCAGGATCGGGTCGGCGATCTGGAGGACTCGGCGCACGCGCAGCTCCGTCGCCGTGGGTCGGATGGGCGCCAGGGGGCCCAGGCCGGCGTGGTCGTTGGCGCGCGGCGAACTCCAGGAATCGGGTGCCCAACGCGGGGCCTCGCGCGGCGCGGTCGCGCGCGGGCAGCAAGCTGGAGGTACTGGCCGGGTCGGTTCCCAGGGGCGGAGCTGGTTGCGTCCGCGCGAGAGCACGTTGGGCGGCTCGCGGTTGAGGCGCTCCAGGTACCGGCTGAAGCGGACCGCGCGGTGGGCGAGCGAAAGGGGGCCCTCGACGGCGCCCGGCGGGCAACTGCGTTTGAGGTGAGCGATGAACCACACCGGGCGGTGGAGGCAGACCGGCTGGTAAACGGGACGGAGATGGTCGATCCGGTGCGGCACCAGCGGGGATCAAGAGAAACGTGTGCCGCGGGACGTGCGGGCCCGTTGGGCCGGTAATCGCGCGTGTGGTGAGCTCCGGACCGCGTTACGACCTTGAGTGCCGGATCCGGGAAGGGGGGCCGTTGACCACGTGCAACGGGCGCATGGCCCGGGCGCGGTGGGGGGGCTACAACCAGGCGCCGATGCTCCCCACCGCCGCCCTCGACTACACGCTCCCGCCGGAGCGGATCGCGACGATGCCGGCGAGCCCGCGGGATGCGGCGCGGCTCCTGGTCGTCGGGCGTGCGTGGCGGGGTGAGGGACCCGAGCCGATCGAGCACAGAACGGTCCGCGACCTGCCGGAGCTGCTGCGGGCGGGCGACTGTCTGGTCTTCAACACGTCTCGGGTCTTGCCCGCGGCGTTCCGGGGGCGACGCGTGGGGTCGGGGGGCGCGGTCGGCGGGCTGTTCCTTCACGAGGAAGTGCCGGGCTCGGCCGGCGGGCGGGGGCTCACGTGGTCCGTGCTGCTGGACGGGCGGCGGCTCCGATCGCGCCTGGTCATCGAACTCGATGGTCCATCGGGCGTTCCGACGGGCATCCAGGTGGCGCTCCATGGGCGATCGGCGCGCGAGCCAGGGGCCTGGGTGGTGGGGGTTGCCGACCCGTCGGGCCGGGCGACGCCGGCGATCCTCGAGTCGGCGGGGCGGACGCCCCTGCCGCACTACATCCTGAAGGCCCGCGAGATCGCCGGTTGCGTGGCCGACGAGGCGCAGGATCGCGAGCGGTACCAGACCGTGTACGCGGGCACGCCGGGGTCGGTGGCGGCGCCCACGGCGGGATTGCACTTCACGCCGGAGCTGCTGGGCCGCCTGGGGCAGGCGGGTGTGGCCCGGGTCGACGCCGTGCTGCACGTCGGCGTCGGGACGTTCCGTCCCATCGCCACGGCGAACGTGGAGGAGCACGCCATGCACGCGGAGTGGTGCTCGCTCTCGGCGGCGGCGATCGACACCATCCGGCGGACGCGGGAGGTCGGCGGACGGGTGGTGTGCATCGGAACCACGGCGTGTCGGACGGTCGAGTCGTACGCGGCGGTGGCCGAAGCCGGCAAGCCGTGCCCGGAGAACCTGGTGACGCGGCTGCTCATCACGCCGGGGTACCGGTTCCGATGGACGGACGGGCTCTTGACGAACTTCCACCTTCCGCGCTCGACGCTGATGGCGCTGGTGGGTGCGTTCCTGACGTCCGAGGGGACGGCCGACCCGTTGGCCGGCGTGGACCGGCTGAAACGCCTCTACGCCGAGGCGATCGCGCGGGGGTACCGGTTCTACAG
>CAYWOF010000433.1:0-2089 GCA_964459825.1 uncultured Phycisphaeraceae bacterium
CACCAGCGGCGTGCGGATCGGCGAGTGGCAGGAGATCGGCACGATCGCGAACCCCATCACGAACCCCACGACGAGCGCGTTGCGCTGCGCGTACTTCCCGAAGAGCCCTCCGCGCACGTCCCAGCCCGCGCCCGCGAACGAGGCGGCCCCGTCCCCCGGCCGGTCGAGCAGCCCATAGGACTCGGCGATGACCCGGAGCGTGGGCAGATCGCGCCGTTGCGAGGGGTCCATCGCCAGCAGGACCGTCAGGGCCTTCTCGGGCTCGCGGGTGCGGTTGAGCGCCTTGGCCTCGATGACCCGCCACAGGGCCCGGTCGGGCTGGAGCGTCCGCGCCCGGGCGATGTGCTGGAGGGCGATGTTGACGTTGTTCTCGCGGATGGCGATGTCCGCGAGGGTCCCCCACGCTTCGGCATTCGTCTCGTCGAGGTTCGCCGCCCGGAGGAGGTTGGCCTTGCCCGAGGCGGTGTGCCCCAGGCGGAGCTGGACCTGGCCCAGGTAGAGCGGGTAGGCCGGGTTGTTCGGGTCGCCCACCTGGGCGGCGCTGTAGTGCTCGACCGCGCGCTCGGACAGGCCCGCCAGGCTCGCCACGGTGCCCGCGGCGAACTCGACCGTGTGCTCGCGCGGCCCGATCGCCAGCGCCTTGACGTACTGGTCGTACGCCTCCGCGAACTTCTTCTGCGCCAGCAGCACCTCGGCGTAGGCCAGGCGCAGGGGCTGGTTGTCGGCGCACTCGGCCGTGGCCTGTCGCAGGATGGCCGCCGCCTTCGCGTGCTCGCCACGCCCCAGGTACTCGCGGGCCGACTCGATGCAGGCGTCCACCGCCACCGCGCGCGGGGCGCGCCCCTGGGCGGGGCTGGGCGAGAACGCGGGCAGCTTGAGGCTCCCGCTCCCGAACCCGTACAGCAGCACCCCGATCAGGATCAGCGAGAGGACGACGATGCTCCACGTGACGCGTCCGGACGGGCGCACCGCGGGCATCGGCTCGGCCTCCGTGGCCGGGGCGATGTAGCGATCCCAGCGCGAAAGGGTCGGGCCCTGCGTGGGCGTCTGCGCGGCGTTCTGTTCCCGTTCCGAGTCCATCCTCGCCCCTGTATCGACCCGACTACACTGGGCACTCTATGGGCGATCATGGCAAAAAAAACCGCGAACGGCCAGCCGATTCGCCCGAATTGCCCGCCCCGGGCGAGTTGCCCAAGCTCTACAAACCCTCCGATCACGAGGACCGCATCCGCGCCCGCTGGGACGCCTCGGGCGCCTTCCACGCCGAGCCCGATCCCGTCCTCCGGGGCGAGGCCGAGCCCTACTGCGTCCTCATCCCTCCGCCCAATGTGACCGACCGGTTGCACCTGGGGCACGCGCTCAATAACACGCTCCAGGACGTTCTCGTCCGGGTCGCCCGGATGCGCGGATTCGAGACCCTCTGGATGCCCGGCACCGACCACGCCAGCATCGCCACGCAGGCCGTCATCGAGCGCCGCCTGCGGGCCGAGGGCAAGCTCAAGGGCCCGCTGCGCGAGGCGATGAGGCGCGAGGAGTTCGTCGCCATCGTCCAGGCCTTCAAGGACGAGTACGAGGCCGTCATCACCGGCCAGCTCAAGGCGATGGGCTGCTCCTGCGACTGGGAACGCCAGCGCTTCACCATGGACGAGCAGTGCAGCCGCGCCGTGAACGAGGCGTTCTTCCGCCTCTTCCGCGACGGCCTGATCTATCGCGGCAAGCGCCTCGTCAACTGGGACCCCGTCCTCCAGACCGCCGTGGCCGACGACGAGTGCGAGGATGTCGAGGTCGACGGCAACTTCTACTACCTGCGGTACCCGCTGGTGCATGGAAGACGGGGCCAGGGGGCCAAGGGGCACCGGGGCGAGGACGCCGTCCCCGTCACCTGGTCCGAGCTGCGCGCCCGGGGGTGGCCCGCGGCGTTCGATGCCGACCGCGCGGACGAGCTCCCGGCGTGGCTGACCGTCGCGACCACGCGCCCGGAGACGTACCTGGGCGACACGGCCGTGGGGGTCAATCCGCGCGACCCGCGGGCCGCGGCCCTCCGCGGGCTGTGGATCGAGCTCCCCTTGGTGGGGCGGCTGATCCCCAT
>CAYWOF010000433.1:2099-3419 GCA_964459825.1 uncultured Phycisphaeraceae bacterium
CATCGTCGAGGACGACTACGTCGTCCTGCCCAGGGCGCTGGCACGCGATGAGGACGAGGCCAACGACCCGAAGGCCGAGTTCGCCACGGGCTTTCTGAAGGTCACGCCGGCGCACGACCAGAACGACCACGAGCTCTACCATCGCCACAAGGCCGCCATCGATGCCAACACGGCGGGGACGGGCCTGATCAACGTCATGGCCCCGGACGCGTCGATCAGCGACAGGCACGGCTGGACCGATGTGGGCGACGCCCGGATCTTCCTCGGCCTCTCGCGCGAGGAGGCGCGCAAGAAGGTCGTCATGGAGTTCAAGGCCCGCGCCCTGTGCGAGAAGGTCGCGCCCTACCGCCACTCCGTCAAGCACTCGGACCGCTCGAAGGCGGCGATCGAGCCCTATCTGAGTGATCAGTGGTACGTGAAGGTGACGGATGACCGCATGCGCGGAGCAGCGCTCAGGGCTCTTGGCGGTCTTCCTACCAAGGCTAGTGGCACAGGCGTCCCGCCTGTGTCTACCGAGCCTCGTCCGTCCCAGGTCCACGATTCCACAAACGGCTCTCGGGACACCGGCATTCCACCGTCAACCTCACCTCCCGAAGGCGCGGGCATCCACCAATGCCTCACCATCACCGCCCGCAACCTGCCCCACTGGCAGATCGGCGGACGCACCTACTTCATCACGTTCCGTCTGGCCCACGGCGCGCTCTCGCCGGCCGAGCGTCAGCTGGTGCTCGACGCCTGCCGCCATTGGGATGGCGAGCGCCTGGAGCTGCACGCCGCAGTCGTCATGCCCGACCACGTGCACGCCATTCTCTCGCCATTCCAGAAGACCCCCGGTGAGTGGTGGCCGCTGGCCGAGCTCCTCCACAGCATCAAGTCCTACACCGCCCACGCCATCGCGAAGGCTCGGGGCGCGCCGGGCCCGGTGTGGCAGGACGAGTCCTACGACCGGATCATCCGGTCGGACGAGTATGCCGACACGATGAACTACGTGATCGCCAACCCCGTCCGCAAGGGGCTGGCCGAAGCCTGGATGGACTACCCGTTCACGTGGGTCCCCGAGGAGGGCCGTTCCGGGAAGCTGCGGTTCGCCGAGCGGGTGCGCGCGCCCGGAGCGAGGATCGGAGCGGGAGGTGGAGAGCCGGGACCGCACGAGCCGCCGGTAGATCACAGGCGGGACGCCTGTGCCACGAGCCTGGGTAGAAAGACCGCCGGCGATGGCGACCTCTCCTTCCACCCCGAACGCTACGCCAAGACCTACCAGTCCTGGCACGAGAGCATCCGCGACTGGTGCATCAGCCGGCAGCTGTGGTGGGGGCACAG
>CAYWOF010000434.1:0-3416 GCA_964459825.1 uncultured Phycisphaeraceae bacterium
CCGGCGCGACCGCCGGCGCGCCCGTCCTGGCGTTGACGGCGCCCGTCGAGTCCACCGTGCGCATCACGAAGCTGGCGCTCGCCCGGGGCGAGGGGCGCGGGCCGCTGGCGCCGGGGATCTTCGAGCTCGACGCGAGCGTGACCGTGCCCGCGCTCGCGATGCTGACGCCCCACGCGCCCTTCCGCATGACCGGCACGAGCCTGCGGGTGCAGTCGGCCCAGGCGCCGGGCACGCTGGGCTTCAGCGTGCGCGTGGACGACGTGGCCGTGGGGACCGACCCCGATGCCCCCGCGCGCGAGAAGCCGGCCGTGGCGATCGGCGGGGCGATCCGCTCCGTGGCCGACGCCGCGGGCAACCTCACGCCGGGCGCGGCGCGGGTGACGGCCAACGCCGACGCGACCGAGTTCCCGACCAGCGTGGTCGATGCCCTGGGCCACCAGAACGGGCTGCTCGTCGAGTTGCTGGGCCCGTCCATCACGCTCGACGCGTCGGCCAACGACTTCTCGAAGGACTCGGGGCGCCTGCGCCTGGCGGCCGAGTCGGCGCGCTCGCGCCTCACGCTCTCGGGCTCGGCCCAGGGCGGGGTGTTCGTGGCCGATGGGCCGGTGGTGGCGACGCTGAGCGAGATCACCCCGGGCCTGGTGGCGACCATCAACAAGAGCGCCCCCATGATCGGCACCATCGAGAAGCGCCGGGAGGATGGGCCCGCGACCGTCACGGCCACCGGCCTGCGGGCCCCGCTCGACAACCGCCTGGAGAACCTCAACGGCGATGTGGTGATCGACCTCGGGCGGGCCCGCTTCGAGACCGCCAACCTCTTCGCGAAGATCCTGAACGTGACCGGCCAGCGCGAGGCGGGGACGGTCGGCCGGCGCGTCCAGCCCATCAAGGTCGCCATGCGCGACGGCAAGGTCTCCTACGAGCGATTCAGCCTGCCCATCGGGGAGTTCACCATCGACACGCGCGGCGGGGTCGACCTCGTCCGCAAAGAGGTCGACGTCGTGTACTACATCCCCATCGGCGCGCTGACCGACGAGGCCGCGGGGATCTTCAACACCGGGCTCGGGAGCGCGCTGGGCGGGGCGGTGCCGGGCCTGGACAAGGCGACGGCGGTGCCCTGGCGCACGCGCGGCTCGATGAGCGACCCGAAGACCGGTCCCGACATGGAGCTCTTCATCCGCGAGTTCGGCGGCCAGCTGGCGCCCGGGCGCCTGATCGAGGACCTGCTCAAGGGAATCCGGGGCGGCGGCGGCGGTGGGGGCTGAGGCCCACGCGCGCCCGCCTTGGTCCTTCCCGCCCGCGGCACCGTGACACCGCGACACCGCTTCAGGGGCATCCGAGCGCGAACTTCGTCTGGAAGCAGATGTAGTCGTTGACGTTGAGGACGCCGTTCCCATCGCAGTCGGCGTACGGCTCACCCAGGGCGAACTTCGTCTGGAAGCAGATGTAGTCGTTGACGTTGAGGGTGCCGGTCGAGTCGCAGTCGGGGTAGCAGAGCCCCGGCCCCACCCACATCAGCGCTTCTCGGCGGCCGTTGTTGTCGCCCTCGCCGACCACGATCGTGCGTTCTGCGTTGCGGTGGATCCCCGACGCCCGGGACATGCTGAACGATGCCGGCAGCAACGCGTGAAGATCGACCCACGACGCGGCCGTGCCGGTCCAGAGGCTGGCGCGCTCGACGCCCCCGATCTTGGCGGATCCCACCTGCTGGCCGCCGTCCACGTCGTAGGCCTTCGAAACCGTCGAACCGGCGGGATGGAGATCCACCCACGAGGCCGCCGTGCCGCTCCAGAGCGCGGCGTGCGAACCCTCTTCCGGCCCGGTCCATCCCACCTGCTGGCCATCGCCGATGCCGTAGGCCGTCGATTCCATTACCCCGGCGGGGTTCAGATCCGCCCATGACGCGGCGGTGCCGGTCCAGAGGCTGGCGTGCCCCACGCCCGCCCTCCACACATACCCGACCTGCTGGCCCGCGTCGACGCCATAGGCGGCCGAGATAACCAGTTCCCCGGCCGCCGCGGGCGGATTGAGGTTCACCCACGAGGAGGCGCTGCCCGTCCAGAGGCTGGCGAAGTACCCGCCCTGCAACCCGGCTGCGTACCCCACCTGCTGGCCGGAGTCGGCGTCGTAGGCCTCCGAGTGGGCCGCTATTGCGGGATTCAAGTCCACCCACGAGAGGGCGGAGCCGGTCCACAGCGCGGCGTGCGCGTAGCTGTTCACATTGCGATTGCCGACCTGCTGGCCGTCGCCCACGCCGGAGATATACGACCACGCCCCGCCACCCCAGTTCGCCCACGACGCGGCGGTGCCCGTCCAAACGCCGGCGCGAGCGCCGCCCAACTCTGCCATGCCCACCTGCTGGTCGCCGTCCACACCATGCACCCAGGACGAACTCGCCCCTGCGGGATGCAGGTTGACGACCGTCCACTGCGCCCTGGACGCCGGCGCGAACGCGGCAACCGCCAGGAGCGTGATCACGGATCCGAACCGGCAGGTTGTCGTGTGGAACCCGGCCATTGGTGTTTCCTTCTTTCTGCGCCGTACGGCGCGTCGTGGTGGAGTTCAGGACGGGGCGTCGTCGCGTTCGTCGCGCGGCCATCGCTGGCTGGCCTGCGAAACCGGAGAACCGCCAGCCACGGGACGCCCCCATGAGGGCGCCCGCCCTACGGGCCCAGGGTTTTTTCCAGCACCGTCCGCCATCCGGCGGCCGCGGCGTCGTGGCCGGCGGCTGGCTCCGAGCCGTGCCGGACTTCGTAGAGCTTGACGAGCCGCTCCAGGGTCTGGCGCCGCTTGTCACCTCCGGCGGAAGGGGGCGGCAGATTCGGATCGTCCTTCAGGCCCTCCCAGGCGGGGATCAGCAACGACTCCGCCTCGCGGAGCAAGTCCGCGCGAGCCGTGACCGATGGGTCCTCGGCCAACCGGACCAGCACCTCCCCCAGCAGGCTCATCGAGTTGTAGTGGCGCCAGGCCTCGGCGTGGCCGTCGGGAAACAGCTCGCGCCGGATCTCCAGCGACTCGCGAGCCGCCTGCTCTGCGCGGTTCAGGAACGCGTGATCGCCCGATGCGATCACTTGAGCGGTGAACTCCGCCAGGGCCGACGCCACCTCCGTGGGAGTGCCGGGCTGCCGACGGGTGGATTGGACCGCCTCCCATCGGCACTCGAGCGACTCGGCCGTCCGCCCGACCGCACCCAGGCCATCGGCGAGCAACCGGAGCGCGTGCCCGGCCTCGAGGCCGGACCAATCTGGATGGGCTCGGTACCGGTCCACCGCGGTCTGCGCGAGATCGATCGCCTCCTCGGCGCGGCCCAGTCGGATGAGCAGGTCGGCGTGGTGGTGCTCGATCATCGCGGTTTGCGGGTGGTCTCCCAGCCCGGCCCGCGCGGCCCGGGTGCCATCCGCGAAGAGAGACTGGGA
>CAYWOF010000435.1:0-3407 GCA_964459825.1 uncultured Phycisphaeraceae bacterium
ATGGCCGGGCTCACCGTGTCACGGGAGACGTACGCGCAGCTCCGAGAACTCGCGGCCCAGTGCCTTCGCCGGGAACGCCGGTGCCCCACGCACCAGCCGACCTCGCTGGCCAATGAGGCCTGCCTGCGCCTGGGCCCGAGTCTCCTGGGCGCTTCGCGGGCCGAGCTGCTGCCCCTGGCGGCGCGGGTCATGCGCCAGGTGCTGGTGGACCATGCGCGCCGGCGTCTGGCCCTCAAGCGGGGCGGGGGCACGGGGCCCCTGAGCCTCGAGGCCGAGGACTGCGTGGACCATCGCACGCCCGAGGATGTCGTGGTGGTCCACGAGGCCCTGGCGCGTCTGGAGGCCGACGACCCCGACCTGGCGGCCCTCGTCGAGCTCCGGTACTTCGGCGGGCTCTCGGAGGCGGAGGCGGCGGCGCACCTGGGGGTCTCGGTCCGCACGGTCTCGCGTCGGTGGCGTCTGGCGCGCCTGTACCTGGCGCGCGCCCTCGGATGGGGCGCGCCGTGACGGGGCGCGACTGGACCCGGCTGCGCACGCTCCTGGAGGCGGCGCTCGATGCGCCGGGCGAGGACCTCTGCGCGGCACTGGCGTCCTTCCACGCGACGCCCGCTGAGGCCCGCGAGGTGGAGGTGCTCCTCGCGGCGGAGCGGGGCGCGAACGGGCGGCTCGAGCCTCCCGGGGCGGCCTCGGCCGACGATGTGCTCGCGGCCCTGGAGAGCGCGCACCTCGTGGGGCAGCGCATCGGCCCCTACCGGCTCATCGGCCTCATCGCCACCGGGGGCATGGGCGAGGTCTATCGCGCGGCCCGCGACGATGGAGCCTTCGACCGCGTCGTGGCCATCAAGCTCATCCGGCCCGGGCTGATGTCCGCCGGCGCGCGCCGACGCTTCGAGGCCGAACGCCGCACGCTGGCCCGCCTGACCCACCCGAACATCGCGGCCCTCCTCGACGGGGGGGAGTTCGAGGGACGCCCGTACCTCGTGCTGGAGTTCGTCGAGGGCCGGCGACTGCCCGCGCACTGCGACGCCCTGGGGCTGGATCCGCGCGGACGCGTGGCGCTCCTGCGGACGGTCTGCGCGGCGGTGGCGCACGCCCACCAGAACCTCATCGTGCACCGCGACCTCAAGCCCTCCAACGTGCTGGTCACGCCCGACGGCACGCCCAAGCTGCTGGACTTCGGGATCAGCAAGCTCCTGTCCGGGGCATCGCCCGAGGACCCCGGCGCCACCGTGACCCGCATCCTGACGCCGCGCTACGCGAGCCCCGAGCAGCTGCGGGGTGAGCCCGTCACGACCGCGAGCGACGTCTACTCGCTGGGGGTCGTGCTGCACGAGACGCTGACGGGGCGTGCCTGGGGCGGGGCCTCGGGCACGAGCGGGGTGCCCCAGATGACGGGCGAGGTGCCCGTGCCGTCGCGCCTGGCGCGCGGGATCGACCGGGAGCTCGACGCCATCGTCACGCAGGCGCTGGCGCTCGACCCGCGGCGCCGGTACCCCTCGGCCGAGGCCCTCGGGGCGGACCTGCAGCGGTACCTCGACGGCGAGCCCGTCGCCGCCTACGACGCGTCGCGCTGGCACCGGGCCCGGAAGTGGGCGGGGCGCCACCGCCTGGCGCTGAGCCTCGGCACGGCGGGCGCGATCCTCCTGGTGGGCATCGCGACGGCCTCCAGCCTCGTCGCCGCTCGCCTCGCCGCGGAGCGGCGCCAGACGCTCGCGGCGCAGCGCGATGGTGAGCGGATCAACCGCTACCTCACGGGGATGCTCGAGTCCGCCGGCGAGCGGGCCCTGGGCGGGACGTTCAGCCTTCGCGACCTGCTGGACGACGCGGCCCGCCGTCTCGACGGCGCGCCCGCGGTCAATCCGGGCGTGGCGGGGGCCCTGCGCGTCACGCTGGCACGCGCCTACATGAGCATGGGCCGATCCAACGATGCCGGCCCCCTGTTCACGCGCGCCGTGGCGGACCTGGAACGGGCGCACGGGGGGCTGGACCCCCGGGTCGCCCGGGCGCGCGAGGACCTCGGCCGCTACCTCGTGGTCAACGGAAGGTTCGACGAGGCCGATGGCCAGTACCGCCTGGCCCTGGGCGCCTGGCGCGGCGCCGAGGGCGACGCGGGAGAGGGAGTCGCGCGGTGCCTGCGGCGGCTGGGGCACATGGAGATGATCCGGGAGCGCTTCGACGCGGCCGAGCGCATCCTGGCCGAGGCGCAGCTCATCGCGGAGCGATCCGGGTTCGAGGGTGAGATCGCGGCGATCCTCGACGTGCGCGCGACGATCGCGCAGGTCACCGGGGACCTGTCCGGGGCCGACGCGCTCCGGAGCCGAGCGCTGGAGCTGCTCCGACGCCTCGCGCCCGGGCCGAGCACGGAGCTGGCTGAGGCGATCCGCGCGATGGGCGACGTGCGACGGGCGGCCGGTGACCTGGCCGGGGCCGAGCCCCTCCTGCGCGAGGCCCACGCCATGATGACCGAGGTGGCGGGTCCGGCCCGGGCGGCCTCGTCCGCCACGCTCCGCTCCCTCACCCGGCTGCTCGAGGACCGGGGTGACCTCGCCGGCGCCGAGGGGCTCTTCGCCGGCGCCATCGCGGAACTCGAGCGGGCTCTTCCGGAATCACGCCACGACTGGATCTACCTGCGCGAGCACCTGGCGCTCTTCCTGGCGCGCCAGGGGCGGTGGGACGACGCCCGTCCCCACCTCGCGGCGGCGGCCGCGGCCTACGAGGAGATGCTCCCGCCGGACCACTGCCGCATCCGCTTTGCGCGGGAGTGCCTGGAGCGCGCCGAAACGGGCCGCACAAGCCCGGAGACCGCACCCAACTGCGACGGCTGAAGAGTGGGCGCCGGCGAGTATCGCGATCGCGGACCCGCCGGACCTGACGCGGGAATACGCCCGGCAGGACTCGAACCTGCAACCTCTGCCTTCGGAGCCGCGCCGGGCCTGACGTAGAAAACGCCGAAAAACCCCGTGATTCGTGCTACTTTACTCCGTCCGAGGTCTCTTTGCAAGTCGATTCAACGGAGATCGAGAATCCTCGGGAAAAGCCGGTCTCTACCGGATCGAGGCGCGGGCGAATCCGGTAAATACCGGATCGTGCGGCGGGACCATCGGGGAATTCCGTCCTGGCCCGGGACTACTCCGCGACCTCATCCCGGTTCTGCGCCTCGATAGCATCCCAGGCCGCCTTCAGGGCCTTGGCCGAAGAGGCCGGAAGCAACGGACCGCCCGGACCGCCCGAACCGCCCAATCGCCCAGCGTCGGCATGCTGGCAAGCCGCATCGCCGTTCTGACGCGAGCGGTCGGCGGAACTACCACGCGGCCCCGGATCGACCACCGCCGTCGGAACGTCGGACTTCCGCGGCTCACGGGGGTTCTGCGAGGGCGGTTGGGCGGTCGGGGCGGTCGGGCCTGCGT
>CAYWOF010000436.1:0-3395 GCA_964459825.1 uncultured Phycisphaeraceae bacterium
TCATCGACCAGGTGATGCGGATCAACGCGCAGAGCATCATGGCCGAGGCGGACAAGGCCTACGAGGAGCGGCGCTTCAACGAGGCCCTCGCCAAGTACGGCGAGCTCCTGCGCGACCCCTACCGCGCCCTCCTGACCCCCGAGCAGGCCGGCCACGCCCAGGATCGCATCCAGGAGGCGCGCGTGCAGCTCGGCGCCGGCGGCCCCGGCGACGTGGAGGACGTCATCGGCGTCTTCCTCATCGAGAAGCAGCAGGCCCAGGCCGAGTTCAACAACCACCTCGCCGAGTCGCGCGCCAGGCTCTCCAGCGGCGACGTCGCCGAGGCGCGCAACCGCGCCGCCCAGGCCCGCGTCACCCTCAACAACGCCCGCCAGCGCTTCAGCGCCAGCGAGTTCGAGAACATGAGCCGCCAGGTCGACTCCATGTTCTCCCAGATCGCCTCCACCGAGCAGCAGATCCTCCAGGCCGAGAACGCCCGGCGCGATCGCGAGCTCCAGCAGGACGCCCAGCAGCGCGCCACCCAGCAGCGCCGCGAACGCGAGCAGAAGATCAACGAGCTCATCGACCGCGCCCGCGCCTACCAGAACGACCTCCGCTACGACGAGGCCCTCCAGGCCATGGAGCAGCTCCTCTTCCTCGATCCCATCAACCCCGCCGGCCTCCTCCTGCGCGACTACTACGTCCAGCAGGGCTACTTCATGCGCTACAACCGCATCGAGCAGCAGAAGCAGATCGGCTTCGCCGACAACAGCATCGAGAACCAGGAGGCGGCCATCCCGCCGCCCAACATCGTCAACTACCCCGCCGACTGGCCCGCCATCAGCGTCCGGCGCGGCGAGCCCATCGGCTCCATCGAATCCCCCGAGAACCGCCTGACCCTCGGCGCCCTCAAGCAGCGCATGGACGTCCGCTTCGCCGGCCACACCCTCGAGGACGCCCTCGGCTACGTCCAGTCCGTCTCCCGCCTCAACATGGACGTCAACTGGGCCTCCCTCGAGCGCGTCGGAATCCGGCGCGACACCCCCGTCTCCCTCAGCCTCACCCAGGTCCCGCGCGAGAAGGTCCTCGACCTCGTCCTCCAGCAGGTCAGCGGGAGCGACTCCTTCACCGGCGCCGGCTGGGCCGTGGACGACGGCGTCCTCTCCGTCGCCTCCGACCAGGACATCCGGCGCAACACCGTCGTCGGCATCTACGACGTCCGCGACCTCCTCGTCGAGGTCCGCGACTACGACGAGGTCCCCGGCATCGACCTCCAGCACACCCTCCGCGCCTCCGACTCCGGCGCCGGACAGAGCCCCTTCGCCCCCGCCCCCGCCGACCCCCGCGACCGCGAACGCCACGACCGCGAGGACCGCCTCGAGCAGCTCGTCGACATCGTCACCGAGACCATCGACTTCGAGGGCTGGGCCGACAACGGCGGCGAGACCGGAAAGGTCCAGAAGCTCGTCAACCAGGGCAGCCTCATCATCACCAACACCCCGAAGAACCACGCGGCCATCGGCGGCCTCCTCAGCAAGCTGCGCGAGATCCGCGCCATGCAGATCAACGTCGAGACCCGCTTCCTCCTCGTCAGCCAGGACTGGTTCGAGCAGATCGGCTTCGACCTCGACGTCTACTTCAACGCCCAGAACAACCAGTTCCGCGCCGCCCGCGCCACCGTCCCCAACGTCCAGCCCCAGGACTTCTTCATCCCCGACAACGCCGGCAACATCGGCCGGCGCGTCACCGTCCCCGATCCCACCGGCGCCACCAACACCACCGTCGGCGTCGTCAACCCCCGACCCTGGTCCATCATCGGCGCCCCCCAGGCCGGCCTCCCCCTCGCCGGCGCCCTCGCCCCCACCTCCGGCATCGCCGCCGACATCCTCGGCAACGCCCCCGCCCTCGGCATCGCCGGACAGTTCCTCGACGACATCACCGTCAACTTCCTCGTCCTCGCCACCCAGGCGGACCGGCGCTCCGTCCAGCTCACCGCCCCGCGCCTCACCTTCACCAACGGCCAGACCGCCAACATCTACGTCGCCACCCAGCAGGCCTTCGTCTCCGACCTCACCCCCGTCGTCGGCGACTCGGCCGTCGGCTTCGACCCCACCGTCGACGTCGTCTCCGAGGGCGTCACCCTCCTCGTCGAGGGCACCATCTCCGCCGACCGGCGCTACGTCACCCTCAACGTCGACGCCGGCGTCGCCCGCATCGACGGCTTCGCCGACCAGGCCGTCACCGCCGTCGCCGGCGGCCAGCTCATCAACTCCGCCGACACCCAGTCCTTCATCCAGCTCCCCACCGTCACCGTCACCCGCGTCCGCACCACCGTCACCGTCCCCGACCAGGGCACCATCCTCCTCGGCGGCCAGCGCCTCGTCACCGAGTTCGACGTCGAGGTCGGCGTCCCCGTCCTCTCCAAGATCCCCATCGTCAACCGCTTCTTCACCAACCGCATCGAGAGCAAGGAGGAGCAGACCCTCCTCATCCTCATCAAGCCCACCGTCCTCATCCAGAACGAGGAGGAGGAGAAGAACTTCCCCGGCCTCCTCGACTCCCTCCGCGCCGGCTTCGGCGGCTGAACCGTCCGCCCCCCGGGCGCCAGCCATCGATCGAGCGGGGCCACCCCGCGCTCCGGCTGCCCGACCGGCCCCCGCCCGCCTCCGGATGGGTCCTCACCCACGCCGCGGCCATCAACAACACCGGCCTGATCGCCGGTTGGCTGCGCCCCCGATGGGCCATGACCGCCCGGCACGATCCCGCACGCGGCAACCCATGAAACTCCGGTCCTCCGATCGTCGCTCGGAGGAGGAGAAGGCCCGGGTGCACGTGGGGGATCGGAGAAACCAGCACCACGTCCTCGACGTCACGCTCGGCCGTGCCACTGGCTTGCGCCCGCTCCGGCCCTGCGCGCTCCACCCCTCCTCCGCCGCATGCGGCGCCGGGCAACGCCACGCCCGGTCTTGCCGCCTCAGCCCTCACCCTCGGGACGGCAAGATCGAGCGCTGGCCCGGCGCCGATCCTCTGCCCGGGCCGACACCCCGCCATCCGTGCCCTGACACACGCGATTCCCTCAGCGGCGCCGGCCAGTTGGTCAGCACCCGAGGGCGAATCTGGTCTGGAAGCAGATGTAGTCCCCGACGTTGCGCAGCCCGTTCTGGTCGCAGTCGGCGTAGGGATCGCCGAGCGCGAACTTCGTCTGGAAGCAGATGTAGTCGTTGACGTTCAGGGCGCCGGTGTGGTCGCAGTCGGGGTAGCAGCTATCCCCGTACCGTGCGAGCCAGGCGTCGTCGCCGCCGGCGCCGGGCGCGGCGAGACTTCCACCGGTCCAGCCCGCCAGCCACACGCCGCCGGCGCCAGTGACGCTGCCCGTGCCACCGTGCAGGTTGAAGGACGAGGTCCCGTGCTCGGCG
>CAYWOF010000437.1:0-3084 GCA_964459825.1 uncultured Phycisphaeraceae bacterium
GCACCTCGTGCCCGACCGTCTTCGACGAGGACACGGACATGGTCGCCGTGGCGCGCAACATCGCGCGGTTCTTCAAGCACGAGAGCTGCGGCCAGTGCACCCCCTGCCGCGAGGGGAGCGGGTGGCTCTACCAGCTCCTGTGCCGCATCGAGGAGGGCAACGGGCGGACGAAGGACCTCGACCTCGCGCTCGAGATCGCCACGAGCATGGGGATCATGCCGGGCACGACCATCTGCGGCCTGGCCGACGGCAACAACTGGGCGGTGCGCACGATCCTCAACAAGTTCCGGGGGGAGTTCGAGGCGCGGGTGAAGCCGACCTATGTGCCGGTGAGGGTGACGGTGGGGGCGGGGGCGCGGGGGTAAGATTGGGGCGGAATGAAGCCGGTTCCCTGCATCCCCGCACAACCACTGGCGGAGTTCTGCCGACGCTGGTGCATCTCCGAGCTCGCCGTGTTCGGGTCCGCGTTGCGCGAGGACTTTCGCGCCGGCGGACCCGACCCCAGTGACATCGACGTGCTGGTCCGTTTCGATCCTGCGGCGCGCTGGACGCTGCTGGACGAGGTGCGGATGCAGCGCGAGCTGGAGGCGATCGCGGGCCGCAGAGTGGACCTCGTCAGCCGGCGCGCCGTGGAGGCCAGCCGCAACCCGTTCCGCCGACGCGAGATCCTCGAGAGCGCTCGGACGCTGTATGCGGCGTGATGCCGAGACCGTCCTGGACATTGTGCACGCGGCGCGTGAGGTCCTGGACTTCACGCGCGGCATGACGCGTGATCGCTTCGCCACCGATCGACGGACGCTCATGGCGGTGCTGCACGAGTTCACGATCATCGGCGAGGCCGCCAAGCGATTGTCGCTCCCGTTCCGGAGCGCGCACCCCGGTGTGCCTTGGGCAGAGATCGCCGGCATGCGTGATCGACTGATTCACAACTACGACGAGGTGGATCTCGATGTCGTCTGGGACACGATCCAGCGCGACGTGCCCGTGCTGATCCGACACCTGGAGCCGCTCGCTCCCACAAGCCCGTGACGAGAGGGTCGAGTGTGACCACGGCGCGATCGATCCCTGGCCTGGCAACGGTCCGGATCCTCGCCCTCTCCATCGCCGGCGCGATCCTCTACGGCGTGCTCCACGACCAGGTCACGGCGCGCGTCTGCGTCGACTACTTCACGGTCACGCACCCGCGGATCATCGACTCGGAGTCGCCGACGCTGCTGGCGCTGGCGTGGGGCATCGTCGCGACGTGGTGGGTCGGCGCGATTCTCGGCGTGCTCCTGGCCATCGCGGCCCGTGCGGGGGGCGAGCCGCGGGTGAGCGCCCGGGCGTTGCTCAGGCCCATCGCCGTTCTGCTGGTGGTCATGGGCGCCATCGCGCTGGGCGCGGGGATCACCGGGTACACCCTCTCGTCGCGCGGGGTCATCCACACCCCGCAGGGGTTGGAGACGGCGATCGCGCCCGAGCGGCACGCCCGCTGGATGGGCGTGTGGTGGGCGCACAACGCCAGCTACGACGCGGGCTTCGTGGGCGGGCTGGTCCTTGTCGCCCTGACGCTCCGGCGGCGCTGGCGCGAGCGAGGGCGCGCCGCGCCGGCCTCCGCCTGAACCGGCGCTCCCTTCACAGACCGAAGCGCTCGCCCTCCTGCGCGAGGCGGTAGCCCGCCTTCAGCACGGCCGCGCGCTCGCGCGAGTCGGGGCGCAGCGCCGGGTTGGTGTGGTTGAGGTGGATGAATCGGACCTTGGCCCGCTCGCTCTCGGGGAGGGGCGCGAACCGGGCCATGCTCGCCGCGATGAACGGGTGCGGGAAGCCGGTCATGTCGCGCCCGGGGATCTCGCCGTTGGCGAAGAACGTCCCGTCGAGGTACGCCACATCCACGCCCGCGATCAGGTCCTCAATCCGCGGCCCCATCGCGTCGAGCTGCTCCCACGCGTCGATATCGGGGATGTAGAGCGCGGCCCGGCGCGGGCCCGCGATGCGGAAGCCCACCACCTCGGAGAACTCCTGCCGGTGGGGCACGAGCAGGGGCGTCACGGTCAGCCCGCCCGCCAGGGTCTCGGCCCGGCCCGCCTCCAGCTCGCGCAGGGCGATGTTCCGGTAGCGCACCAGCTGGCTCCACGGGCCCGAGGACCGGAGGAACTCCCCCATCCGCGGCATGGCGTGGACGGGCACGTCGCGCGCCCCCATCGACTCGTGGCCGAGGAACATGAGGCCCGTGTAGTGCCCGATGTGCGCGTGCGTGAGGAAGATGCCCGAGAGCGCGGGCGCGCCCGGCCGGACTGGGGCCGCCTCGTGCAGGCGCTGGAGCTGGTCGCGGAAGTCGGGCGTCGCATCGATCATCCAGCGCTGGGCGCTGGCCGGGTCGACGAGCCCGAGGCACGCCACGCGCCGGCGCCGCGTCGGGTCCTTCCAGCCCGGGTGGGAGAAGGAGCCCGCCTGCGGCACGCCGCCATCCTGCGCGATGCCGAGCACGATCAGGAACGGACCATCGCCCGGCGCGCTCGGCGTGCCCGTCGCCGCGCAGGCCGCGAGCGGCAGGAGGGCCGCCAGAGCCACGGCGACCCGGAGGGTGCGCCGCGCGAGGCCCCCCCGAGGGCGCGCCGACGGGCGCAAGCGCCCGGGTCTGCCCACGCTCAGCCCGCCTTCTTTTCCGGCTTGGCCTCGGTCTTGGCCCCGGGCTTGGGCTCGGCCTTGACCTTGGTGACCCACTTCTTCTTCCACACGCGACTGCCGCCCTTGCGACGCTTCGTGGGCCACTTCACCAGCTTGCGGACGGTCTCGGGCATGGGTCGGCTCCTGGGCCGGGTGCGGTTCCCCGTCCACCCGGCGGTGCATCATTGGCATCCTCGGGTGGATGCGCACCGCGCCCGCCACAGATTGCGGCAGGCGCTCTCCAGCCGCCCGACGAAGCCCCGCTCATCGCGCAGCGCAGAGTCGGCCACGCGCCGGCGCAGGGAGGCCCGCAGGGCGGTCCGGCGCGGCCCATCGGCCCCCAGCGCGCCCGCGATGCGCACGTAGCCCTCCGGATCGCCGCCGACCAGCTCTCCGAGGCCCGCGGCGTGCAGCAGGCTCACGCCGACGCGCCCGGCG
>CAYWOF010000437.1:3094-3383 GCA_964459825.1 uncultured Phycisphaeraceae bacterium
GACGGGCACGCCCATCGACAACGCCTCGCAGGTGGTCGTCGTGCCGTTGTACGGGAACGTGTCGAGGGCCACATCCACCTCGTGGTACACGCCGAGATGCCCGCCGATCGAGTCCACCCGGGCGCGCAGGTCCAGCCGCTCGGGGTGGATCCCGCGTTGGCCCAGTTGTGCGGTGAGGCGAGCGCGGACCGACGCGTCGGCCAGGGCCCCGTTCTTCACCAGCAGGCGCGAGCCGGGGACCGCGGCGAGCACCCGGGCCCAGGCCTCGACCACGGGCTCGACGATCTTG
>CAYWOF010000438.1:0-3374 GCA_964459825.1 uncultured Phycisphaeraceae bacterium
TCCAGCCCCAGCTGCAGGAGCGTGATCCCGTCGGGCATGCGCGTGACCAGCTCGGCCAGCAGCACCGAGCGCGGCACCTTCTCGATCAGCGCCGTGGTGATCTCGGCCTTGCCCATCATCTCCGTCTTCTGGGCCTCGAGGCGCTTGAGCTGGTCGATCTTCTGCGCCTCCTTGGTGTACTGCACCGTGATCTTGCCCTGCTCGCTGCGCACGCTCAGCCACTGGCGGTTGGTCACGAAGAACGCGCCCACCACGCAGAACATCACGATGCCGAACAGCGTCAGGCAGATCAGGTTGGCCCGCATCTCGACCTTGCGGGCGACGTAGTCCTGCGGCAGGAAGCTGCCGCCGGTCGCGTCGGGTCGGGCGAAGGGGTTTCTCATCGCGTCGGGCTCCCTCGGGGTCGTTCGTCGTTCGGTCGACGCCTCACAGGTCCGTCGGGCTCAGGCACAGCCCGAGGACCATCGCCCAGCCGGGCTGCGCCCCCGCCAGGTCCACGCCGACCAGCTTCTCCTTGCCGGTGCGGGCGATGCTCGCCAGCGGGTCGGCCACCTGCGCCGCCAGGCGCAGCTTCCGGGCCACGTGCTGGCACAGTCCCAGGTGGCGGGCCTCGCCCCCCACGAAGATCGCCCGGTCCACCCGCCGGTCCGGGAAGAGCGACTCGTGGTACCGCAGGCACAGCGACACCTCGTCGGTCAGGATCTCCAGCGGCTCCGTCAGGTCCGCGCTCGGCGGCGCCCACGCCCGCGCGGGCTGGCTCGTCAGCTCGGGCGTGAAGCCGCGCGGCGGGCGCCCCAGGCGCCGATCCTCGGCCAGCGCCACCGCCGCCTCATCGGCCTGCGCCTCGGCGCCGTCGGGCGAGGCGCCGACGAACTTCCCGGAAGGGACCTCGCCCCGGGGACCGTCGAGCCCGTTCGGGGGCGCGAAGCTCGCGATGGCCAGACGCTGACGGCGCGCCTCGGCGAGGTCCACCTTGGTCTGGCGGACGATGGACTCGTCCAGGTGCCGACCTCCCAGCTCGATCGTCCGCCCGAAGACCAGCTGGCGCCCGTGGGCGATCATCACCTTCGTCGATCCCGCGCCCACGTCCAGGTAGAGCGTCGTGAGCTTCTCGTCCCCGGCCCGCCGGTGGATCGAGTCGAACGCCCGGACCGTCGCCGTGAACTCGCAGTGAAGCCCCACGGGCTCGAGGCGCGCCGACTTGATCGCCTGCATCAGGCGCGTCACCAGGTCGCGCGCCACCGCCATGCAGATGACGTCGGTCTTGCTCCCCGCCCGCGCCGCCGGCTCGACCTCCACGTGCCGGAACACCAGCGCGCCCGGGTCGCACCCCAGCTGCGTGCCGACGGCCGCCCGCACCATGCTCGCCAGCGAGGCGCCCTCGGTCACCTGCAGCTGCAGGTGCTTGCAGTACGTGTTGCCCGCGGGGATCGCGCACACCGCCCGACGGCCCTTGAACTCGCACGAGCGCACCAGACGCGGGAGCGCCTCGACCTGGAACGCCAGCCGGTCCGCCGGGCGCGCCAGCAGGTCGTCGGGCGTCGGCAGGCTCGCCGCCGAGACCAGCGCCGGCGGATCGTCCGCGCTGATCTGGAGCAGCTTCAGCGTCCCCACACCGAAATCGATCGCCACCGGCGTGCCCAGCTGGTTGAGCAGCTTGACCCGACCCTGCGTCAGCTTCCGGCTCAGGCCGCTCAGGTTCATCCCTGCCCATCCCCTCCCAAGGGCCGGTCCCGGGGCCGAGAACAACCGGGCCCACCCCGGTGGCGCACCCCGACCGCGTCATCGGCGCAGCGCCCGCGCATGTTGAGGGAGGGGCGCGCGATCGGACCCGCCGGGAGCCGCCCCCGGGATGCCCAGTCGCCCCAGCCGACACCCGCTCGCCCCGTCCCGGATCACAGCCGTCCGATAACGTCCGCCAGACGCGACAGCGCTCGCCCCAGGTCCCAGCGCTGCCGGTCTCGGTCGCCCGTCGTGTTGCTGATGACCCTCAGCTCCACCGCCGGCAGACCCAGGCGGTGGGCGGCGAGCACAACGGCCGCACCCTCCATCGATTCCGCCACGGCGCCCGTGCGCCGGACCACCTCGGCCGCGGCCTGGTCGGTCCCCGAGCAGGTGGACACCGTGGCGAGGACGCCGCGACCATCGGCCAGGGAGTCCAGGGCGTCTCCCAGGGCGCGATCGGCATCGGCCAGGTCCCCCGCCGCCCAGTCGGCCGGGAAGCCCATGGCCTCGACGCTCACGAAGGCGCTGGGGGTCAGGAGGCCCTCATCCGCGAATACCGACCGGGTCGCCAGCACCGTCTGGCCAAGCTCCAGGGACGAGCCCGGCAGCGCCCCGGCGATGCCCGCGCCGATCACCCCGGAGTGCCTCTCCGGATCGCCGATCCGTCCGACGCCACCGGCGGCATTCGCCTTCCCAACCCCCGTGACGACGAGTTCCAGGAGCTCATTCAGGGGGTGGAGGCACCAGGGCCGGTCGGCCAGGGCCCGATCGCCCCCGGTGGCGGCCAGAACGGCCCGGGCTTCGGCCGGAGCGGCGACCGCCAGCAGGAGTTTCCGGCCCCCTCCCCGGCCCGCAACAAACTCACGACTGGGACGTTTCACCTGCATCAGGGTAGGGGTGCGCGCCGGCGAACCGGCTCCGGACCACCGGGTCCTAGGATCGGAGAGGCGGCGGGCAGGGGCGTGGGATCGGGTGTGGGGTGGCGTTGAACTGTCGGGGTGCGCGAGACCAACCGCGGCCCGGGAGAGAACCGGAATGGTGCAGTCAAGGCGGTCGCAGCGCGGACGACGGGGCCGGGTGCTCCCCAAGCTCCTGCTGGGGGGAGCGATCGTGCTGGTCGGCGGGGGCACGATCCTCGCCGTGACGCGCACCGGCGGGGGGACGGATCGAGCGCCCGGGGTGCTCACCTCCGACCTGGTGCCCGTCGCGCGCCTGGGGTTCGAGATCACCACGACGGCGATGGGGGAGCTGGCGGCGCGCAACCAGACCGAGATCCGGTGCCAGCTCGAGTCGGAGTCGACGATCGTGGAGGTGATCCCCGAGGGGACGCTGGCCAAGGAGGGGGACGTCCTCATCAAGCTCAACGGGGACAAGATCCAGACGTCGATCGACGACGAGGCGAGCCGGGTGCGCACGGCCCAGGCGGACGTGACGCTGGCCGAGAACAGCTACCAGATCCAGCTGAGCGAGAACGCGTCGCGCCTGCGCCAGGCGCAGCTGAAGGTCGATCTCGCCAAGCTGGCGCTGGAGCAATGGGAGAAGGGCGAGGTCGAGCAGAAGAAGCTCGACCTGGAGCTGGCGGTGACGAACTCGAAGCAGGAGTTCGACCGGCTCAAGGAGAAGTTCGAGCGGGCGCAGGGCCTGTTCAC
>CAYWOF010000439.1:0-3363 GCA_964459825.1 uncultured Phycisphaeraceae bacterium
GCGCTGGAACTCCGCGCGGGTGTAGGCGCGCGCGGGCTCGCTCGCGGCGTTCTGCGGGAGGTGGAGGTACTCGATGTAGAGGTCGGGCGCGTTGCGCTGGGCCACGCTCGCCAGGTTGCGGGCGACATCGCAGATCGAGCTGAAGACCGCCCCGACGAAGGGGCGCATCTGGCCCGCCAGGAAGAGCTCGAGCGTGCTCTTGGCGATCGAGCAGATGAACGAGGCGAACCGCGAGTCGGCGTGGCTGATCTCGAGCCGGGCGCCCGCGCCGAAGAGGCCAAGGGGCATGAGCCCCGCGGCGTGGATGATCTCCACCGGCGCGTACACGGGGAAGACCGCCAGCCCGCCGAGGCCCGGGCGCGCTTCCTGGGCCCGCGCCAGGGCCTGGGCGGGGAGCAGCTCGAGCAGGTCGCGGGCCTGCTGGACCGTCTCGTCGACGCTGGTCATGCGGCACCTCCCGTGCCCGTGACGCCGTCCGGGGGCGCGGGCGTTCCGGCCTCGGCCAGGGCGCTCTCGGCCGGGTACCGCCAGCCGGGCAGTTCGATGCCGTCGACCGCGTAGTCGATGGCGGGCGGCCTGGCCCCGCGGTCGAGCAGGCGGAGCAGCCCCGCCCGGATGTACGGGTTGCGGCGCGGGTCGAAGGTCTCGGCGGTCTCCCGGGCCAGGGCGTCGTCATCGATCCCGCGGCACATCTCCTTCTTCAGGAGGGCCCGGGAGTAGGGCGGGTCCTTGGCCATCTGACGCGCCCGGTCGTAGGCCCGGCGCAGGGCGTCCAGCTCGTCGTCGAACACGCCGTTGGACAGGCCGACCTGGTAGGCCCGGTCCGCGCTGAGTCCCTGGTCGAAGAGCTCGAAGATGACGGAGTCACCCAGGCCCAGCCGACGCAGCTCGCCCGCGGCGCCGAAGCCGGGGAGGATCGCGTAGTCGAGCTCCGGCTGGTTGTACGTGGGGCGCGCGCCCCAGCTCGAGGTCCGCTCGACCGGATCGAACACCGTCCCCTCGGCCCGGACGTCGTAGCGGAGGTCGACGTAGTACGTGAACTCGGCTCCGCCGCCCCATTTCTCGCCGAAGACCCCGATGCTGGGGATGGGGCTGCGCTGGATGAGCCGGAAGAGGCCCACCGCGTGCCGGCTCGACGCGGCGGCCTGGTCGGCCGGGAGGGGCGCGTAGCCCCGCTCGCGGTCGAACCAGCCGCGGTTGAACTCGCGCGCATCGGCCCCGAGCATGCGCAGGCCGGCGCCGGCGGCCGTGAAGAGCACGGCGCCGCACCGCCCGGCGCGATGCAGGTCCAGCACGCGGTGGAAGGCGTGGGTGAGCTGGTCGATCACCGCCCGGTTGAACACGTTGCCGCGCAGCGGGTGGTTGAACACGATGGTGGCGACCCGGTCCCGGGTGGAGGGCTCGCAGAACTTGAGGTCGGGGTAGCACCCGCCGTACCGGCCGCTCGCCAGGTCCAGCTCGGCGACGGGCGTGCGGTACGCCCGGCCGTAGCCGAGCAGGCGGGTGATGTTGCGGCGCCGGAGCTCGTGGAGGAGGCAGGGCCTGCCCTGCCGGGGCCCGGCCGTTCCTTCGGTGTCGAGGAGGGCCGGCGCGTGCGGGTCATCCGCGTTCTCATCGCGGGCGCGCCGGATCAACTCCAGCAGGCCGTCGATGGTCAGGTGGGCGACCAGGGCGTCGATCGCCTCGACCAGCCCGACCTTGAACCGGAGCCCGGCCCGGGTCGCGAGGTTGATCCGCCCCGGTGTGGCGAATCCGTCCTGGATCAGGTCCAGCGCGTAGAGGCAGATCGGGAGCACGTAACGCCGGAAGGCCCTTCCGCCGGCGTCCGGAGCCTCGGCCACGTGCACGAGCGATGACGCGCTCTTGATGGTCCCCGCGCGCCGGTCACGCTCCGCGGCCTCGTAGTACGACCAGAAGTCCCGGCGCGAGGGCTCGGGGATCGGCACGTACCGGTCGGAGGCCGCGTCGTACACGCCGACGGACCGGGCCCCGTCGCCATCGCTCCACGCGAAGAAGCCCCGGCGCGTGGGCGACGCCAGCCCCGTGCGCCCGGAGCTCTCCAGGCGCCCGATCCAATCCGGGTAGGCGCGCCCCTCCCGGTCGTAGAGGGAGCGGAGGCGGTCGTCCGGGGGCAGGGCCTGTCCGCAGTGCCGGCCGGACTCGGTGTAGGGCATGTGGCCCGTGCGATCGAGCACGCCGAAGGGGTTGGCGGTGAAGAGCTCCCAGACGCCGCCGAGCTCGACCAGGTCGCGGGCGGTCCGCACGTCCCAGGACACGATCGCGCCCATGGCCTGGAAGATGGGGTCGGTGAGGTAGCCGTGGTGGTCCACGGGCAGCGCGATGACCGTCTTCTCGAGGATCTGGTCGGCGAAGACCACGCCGAGCGCGAACGTCTCGGCGGTCGCGTAGGGGCCCTTCATCACGTCGATGAGTCGATTGGCCTCGAAGGGGAAGTAGCCGTGGACGGTCAGGAGCTTCTCCCGGAAGGCCTCGGTCCGGAAGAGCAGGGCCAGCTCGCCCGTGGTGTGCGACGAGGTGTTCGAGAACACGGCCGCGAGCCGGTCCGGGTCCACCCGCTCCTCGATGGCGCGGAAGATGGCGGCCTTGGTTTCGGCGCGCTCGGTGGCGGCCTCCCAGATGATGTCGCAGTCCCGCAGGTCGTCGTAGCACTGGGTGGCGCGGGCACGGGCGTCGAGCGCCGCCCGGTCGGCCTCGCGCAGGCGCCCCGCCCGCACGTCCGCGCTCCATTGCGCGCCGAGCGCGTCGATGGCCCGCGCCAGGGCCTCGGCCTTGACATCGAGCAGCAGCACCTCCACGCCCGTCTTGCGCAGGAGGTCGAGGGCGATCCCCTGGCCCATGGTGCCGGCGCCGACGATCGCGACGCGCCGGAGCGCGTTGACGCGACGGACCGCCGCCTCGATGGTCTTGTCGCCGAATGCGAAGGCCTTCTTCATCGCCGAGGGCTCCGGTACGCGGGTGTCACGGCCTCCGGGAGTCGCGGATCACGATCGCCGCGCCCTGTCCGCCTCCGATGCACGCCGAGGCCACGCCCCAGCGGGCGTCCCGGCGCTCCATCTCGTGGACGAGGTCCACGACCATGCGGGCCCCGGTGCACGCGAGGGGATGCCCGATGGCGATGGCGCCCCCGTTGACGTTGGTGCGGTCGCGCGGCAGGTTGAGCTCCTTCTCCACGCCGAGGTACTGGGCCGCGAACGCCTCGTTGATCTCCCAGAGGTCGATCTCGCCGGGCGAGACGCCCGCGCGCTCGAGGGCCCGGGCGATGGCGGGCACGGGCCCGCGTCCCATGACGCGCGGCTCCACGCCCGCCACGCCGTAGGCGGCGATCTCGTACCGGGCGGCCAG
>CAYWOF010000440.1:0-3355 GCA_964459825.1 uncultured Phycisphaeraceae bacterium
GACCGAATCCGGCGCCATCTGGCTCAGCCCCCACCGCACCAGCCCCTACGCCTGGTACCAGTTCTGGCTCAACGCTGCGGACGATGATGTCGGGCGTTACCTCCGTCTGTTCACGCTCCTCGACCGGCCCGCGATCGAGGCGCTCGAGGAGCGCCACCGGGCCAATCCCGGCGCGCGCGAGGCCCAGCGCGAGCTGGCCCGGTGCGCCACGACGCTCGTCCACGGCCCCCACGAGACCGAGCAGGCCGAGGCCGCCGCCCGCGCCCTCTTCAGCGGCGAGGTCTCCGGCCTCACGCCCGCCCAGCTCGACATGATCGCCGGTGAGCTCCCGCGCCCCACGCTCGAGGCGCGGGCCCAGCTCCTGGCCCAGCTCAGCGCCACCGGAAGCCTCGGCATGCTCGAGCTGCTCCCCGCCAGCGGTCTCGTCCACTCCAAGCGAGAAGCCCGCGAGGCCCTCGCGAGCAAGGCCGTCTCGATCAACGGCCGCCCCGCCGGCCCCGAGCACGCGGTGACCCCCGCCGACCTCCTCGTCGGACGCTACCTCCTCATCCGTCGCGGCAAGAAGAACTGGGCCGCCATCGACCTCGGCGCCCCCTGATCCCGGCCTCCCGACCGGGGCAGGGCCGAATCTCAGCCCACGCCCGCCATGTGCCGGATCGTCATCGGGCTCTCCGCCTGGCCGGTTCGCGCCGACAGCAGCGCGGCCTGCGCGACCGACAGGATCGCCGCGTGGTCCGGCCCCCGCTCGTGCGGACGCGCGGGGTCCAGCAGTTGCACCAGCGAATCGGCGATCGCCATCGCGCCCGTCACGGGCCCCGGACCGATGGGCGCGCCCCGCGTGGGCGCGCCGGCGCGCTCGCCGGCGCGCGCGCTCCGCCGCCCGCGACCGCGCGCCGGCGCCGGCGATGTCGGCCCCTCATCCGCGGCTCGCCCCTCGTGGCCCGCGAACTCGAATCCGCCATCGCCCACCCGCACCCGCCCGCGCGAGCCGATCACCAGAATCGAACGCGACCAGCCCCACGCCCCGCCCGCGACCACGCACGCCGCACGCCCATCCGCGAACCGCAGGTTCGCCGTCATGTCGCCCGCGAGGTCACGCAAGGTCTCGCCCGGAAGCCCGCGCAGCCCCAGCCCGCTCTCCCCCACCGTCGGGCAGACGTACGCCGCATCGATCGTCTCCGGCTCTCCCATGACCGTGAGCACGAGCTCGAGCGCGGCGAACAGTCGCGCCCCGAGCCCCCCCTCGCGCGCCGTCCCGCACGCCTCGACCAGGAGCGTCCGCACCCGCCCGATCGCTTCCATCGCCTCCGCCGCATCCCGCAGGGCCCGCCAGTGGCGCGCCGCCGGGCAGAAGGCCACCGCATCGATCGCCCGCGCCCCCGCGCCCCCACCCACCCGCGACTCCGTCCACGCGCCCGAGCCGAGGTCCAGCGCCGAGGCCGGCACGGGCTCGAGCGCCGCGATCCTCACGCCCCGCTCGCGCGCTTCCAGGATCGCCCTCGCCTCATCCTCGCCTCCCGACCCCAGGCCCCCCGGCGAGGCGAGCAGCACCACGTCCGCCTCGCGCGAGGCGAGGATCGCCCGCAGGTCGTCCTCCGCCTCCACCCCTAGGCCGGCGGCCACCGCCCCGCTCTGCCCGCGCGCGGGCGAGCCGGCGCGGACGATCTCCAGCTGCGCCCCCGCCGCGACCTCGCGGACGAGATCGACCTGCCCGGGATGGAGCCACGCCACCGTGCGATGCCCGCCGGCCATGCTCCGCCATCCTAACTTCCCGGCGTCCGCCCCGCACACCGACCTACAATCCGGCGTACGGTGCGGCAAGGCGGCCGCGGGAGGGGCCATGCTCCTCCTGAGGAAAGTCCGAGCACGGCAGGACACGGTGGTGGGCAACGCCCACCCGCCCGAACGACCGGGACCCCCCGGGCGATCGCGGGCGCGGGACAGTGCCACAGAGAACACACCGCCGATGGCCGGGTACCCCCACGCGTGGGGGACCGCCCGGCTCAGGCAAGGGTGAAAAGGTGGGGTAAGAGCCCACCGCCCGCTCGGTGACGAGCGGGGCACGGCAAACCCCACCGCGTGCAAGGTCACGCAGCTCCGGCGGCCCGCGGGGGCCGACGCCCGGTCCGGGCGGAACGGGGCGGGTAGACCGCTGGGCCCCGGGTGTCCGCCGCAAGGCGGGGCCCGCGACCCGAGCCCGTCGGCAACGGCGGGTCCAGAGAAATGGCCGCCGCCACCGGTGCGTCCGTCCCCGAGCCCCCGTCAAGGCCGGACGGATACGACCGGCGGCACAGAACTCGGCTTACCAGCCGCACCCGATCGCGACGCGGGCCTCCGGGAAACCGGGGGCCCGCGGCCGTTTGCGAGCCCCCATCAACGAGCCCCGAGCGTCAGCGAGTGGGTGCACGCGACGACCCGTTCGTGCAGAGCACCGCGCCATCGGACCTATGGAATCGACAAGGTCAGCGCCCCCAGGTACCCCACCACGAGCGCGATCGAGAGACCGGCCGTGATCCATCCCAGGATCACCGCCGTGCGCGCCGTGGTCCGGTCCTGCGTGGAGACCAACCCGGACCTCGCCTGGCGCAGCACCTCGTTTCCTCGCGTGATCGCCGGAATCGCGATCAGTCCGGCGAACGGACCCAGGCAGATGAAGAACAGGGCGATAGCCGCGAATCCCCACCGGAGCGCCGCGTTGGCATCCGCGCTGGTCGCCTCGACGGGCGGATGCGACCAGACGGGCGTGCCGCACTCGGGGCAGTTGTCCGTGACCTGGAGCCCCGTCAGCTCATAACCGCACTTCCAACAGCGGGGCACCGTGGTCACGAACCGAGTCTACCGGCCCGCGCGCTCGCGGTCCGGGCCCCGGGGCGTCGCGTAGACCCCTCGCTCACGCTCGCGGGTCGTTGCGTCCCACCACGCACACAATAAAGCTCTCCTCAAGCTCGCCCGCCGCCACCGGGCGCACGTGCGCGTTCCCCTCCGCGTCCATCGCGTCGGGCAGCTTGTCGTAGACCTCGCTCGGCGCGAACCCCGCCTCCGCCATCGCGTCGCGCAGCTCCGGCACCGACCACAATCGCCACCGGTAGACGAACGCGTCGGTCAGCTCCCGCACGATCTCCCCGCCGCGCTCGACGCGGAAGTGGATCGCGTTCTCCACCCGCCCGGTGAGCGGGTCGGCCGCCCGCTGCTGCCACGTGTAGTGCACGCGCACGCCGCCCGGCCCCGGCACCAATCGCCGGTACCCGCCGAGGCGGAACGCCGACTCGCCCCCGTACGTGTCGCACACGAACACCCCGCCCCGCGCCAGGCGCGCCCGCGAGCGCCGCAGGTACGCCACCAGCCCCGCCCGGTC
>CAYWOF010000441.1:0-3321 GCA_964459825.1 uncultured Phycisphaeraceae bacterium
CCAGCGTCACGTTGCCCGCGGCGATCTCGATCCCGTGGTTGTTCGCCGACGCCGTCAGGTTGCCCGTGAGGAAGTACGAGCCGGGGGCCGAGATGAGCAGCGCCGGCGCGTCCGGGCCCGCCGGCGGGATGAGCGGGATGCGCGGCTCGGCCTGCTGCAGCGTCAGCACGCCCGGGCCGGCGATCGGCTGCACGCCTCCCTGGCGGGCGCTGGACCAGACCGCCGAAACGCCGACGAGGGCGACGCACACGGGCCACGCGATGGTGTTGCGAGTCATGGGGCTCTCCTTGCTTGGACTCGGGATCGTCTCGGGTTGGTACGGGCGGGGCGCGCCGCCCCCCTTCGGGCCTGCGGGCCGGACGCCCGCGTTCCCCACGCTGTGATAGCCGAAGTTGCTCCCCCTGTCTACCCCGCCGCGCGCGGCGCCGTGCCTTCCGTACCATCCCCGGATGGCGCGACGCGTCCTCCACGATCAGTACTTCCGGAGAGCGAAGGAGGAGGGCTACCTCGCCCGCTCGGCGTACAAGCTGGAGCAGATCCAGGAGAAGAAGCGCCTGCTCCGCCCGGGCGACCTGGTGCTCGACCTCGGCTGCGCCCCCGGCGCCTGGCTCCAGGTGGCCTCCCGCATCGTCGGATCGCGGGGGAGGGTGCTGGGGCTGGACCTGCAGGACGTGCGGGCGGAGATCGCGCCCAACGTCCGCACGCTCCGCGGCGATGTCCACACCGCCTCCGCGCTCGACCTTCGACGGGCCGCGGCCCAGGGCAGCCCCGCGGGCGCGCCGGCCCAGGATCCGCCCCGCTTCGACGTCGTCCTCAGCGACATGGCCCCCAGCACGACCGGGCACGGCGACCACTTTCTCTCCGTCCGCCTGTGCCGGCGGGTGCTCGATCTCCTGCCCGACCTGCTCCGGCCCGGCGGCGCACTCGCCATGAAGGTGTTCGAGGGCGAGGAGTACCCGGTCCTGCTGCGTGAGACGGCGCGCCTCTTCGACCGGAGCGGCGGGTTCAAGCCGCCCGCCAGCCGCGAGGTCTCCCGCGAGATGTACCTGATCGGCGCCGGGTTCCGCGCCGGCCCGAGGCCAGCGCCGTGACGTTCCTCAACCCGGTCCCGGCCCTCATCGCGGCGGGATTGACCATCCCCGCGCTGCTCTTCCTGTACTTCCTGAGGTTGCGCCGGCGGACCGTTCGGGTGAGCTCCACCCTGCTCTGGACGAGGGCCACCCGCGACCTGCAGGTGAACGTCCCCTTCCGTCTCCTGCGCTCCTCGTGGCTGCTCCTGCTCCAGCTCCTGATTCTCGGCCTGTTCCTGGCGGCCCTGGCCCGGCCCGCGCTCGACGTGGCGGGACCCCGACCGGCCCGGGTCGTCGTGCTGATCGATCGCTCGGCTTCGATGTCGGCCGCGGACGCCGGCCCCCGACCCGGAGAGGGCGAACCGATGACGCGGCTCGAGGCCGCCCGGGAGCGCGCGCGCCGCCTGACCAGCGACTGGCTCCGCGCCGGCGGAACCGGAGACCCGCTGGCGGGCGGACGCACCGCGGTGTGCATCGTGGCGTTCGCGGGCGAGGCCAGGGCCCTGACGGGCTTCACGGGCGATGCCGGCGCCCTGCGCGAGGCCATCGATCGGATCGAGCCGTCCGATCAGCCCGGGGACATCCGCGCCGCGCTGCGCCTGGCCGGCGCGCTGGTGCGCGGCGGCGGTGACGGTGGCGCGGACGAGTCCGAGGCCTCCCCGCCCGCGCTGGTCATCCTCCTGAGCGACGGCTCGTTTCCGCCGGGCGAGGGACTGGCCCTGGCCGGAGCCGAGTTCCGCTACGAGTGGCTGGGCCCCCCTCCCGCGGACCCAGCCTCGTCCAACGACTCGGAGATGCCCGACCTCGACAACCTCGGCATCGTGGCCCTGGCCGCCCGGCGGGACCACGACAACCCGGCGATCGTTCGCCTCTTCGCACGCCTTCAGAACGCGGGACCCCGTCCCGTCACGACGCCCCTCGTGCTCCGACTCGACGGACGCGAGGTCGAGCGCCGGGCCCTGGACCTCCCGGGCGCGCGGGCGCCCGGCGCCCCGGGGTCCTCTGTCGCGCCGGGGACCGTGGCGACCACGTTCGAGTTCGACCAGCGCGGCGCGGCCATCGCCTCCGTGAGCATCGAGCGGTCCGACGCCCTTCCCGCCGATGACACGGCCGGAGTCGTTCTCCGTGCGGCCGTCCGCCCGCGCATGCTCCTGGTCACGCCCGAGGATCCGGGAGCGACGGGCGTGGCTGGGCCCGAGGACCCGAGCGCCAGGGCCCGCTGGCTCCTGGCGGATCTGCTCCAGGAGCTCCGGCCGCGTGCCCTGCGCACCGCCACCGGCAGCGCCTTCGAGCGCATGGTGCGCGAGTCGTCGCCGATCGGCGCGATCGATGCCGACCTCGTGGTCTTCGACGGCGTCGAGCCCGCCACACTCCCGGCGTGTCCCTCGCTCAGCTTCGGCGCCGGACTGCCGATGCCGGGCCTTCGCCTCGCGTCCTCCCCCGGGGCCGCCGGCACCGAGGTCCTCTCGTGGCGGCGCACCCATCCCGTCCTGCGCGACGTGGCCCTCGACGCGGTCTTCATCTCCCGCCCGCTCACGACGACCCTCGATGCGGAGGCGGGCGCGGGCGCCCGCCCCCCGGTGACGTTCACCGAGCTCGTCCGGGGGCGCGATGGCCCGCTCATCACCCTCGTTGAGCAGGGCCCGGTGCGCCGAATCGTCGTCGGCTTCGACCTGGCCCATTCGAACTGGCCGCTGCAGTTCGGCTTCCCCATCTTCGTCGCCGCGGCCGTGGACCACCTCACAATGCGCGGCGATGACCAGGCCGGCTCGTGCTTCACCACCACGCAGCCAGCGTCGTTCGAGCGCCCGCCGGGCGACGCGGGGCGCGCGCTGGCCGGTCCCGACGGGCGGTCCATTCCCCTGCCCGAGGCCCTGGCCGGCGAGCCCGTGGCGGTGCCTCTGGGCGTCATCGAACGCGCGGGGCTCTACCTTCTTCCCGGAGCGGATCCCCCGGCCGGCATCGCCGTCAACCTGCTCGACGAGCACGAGAGCGCCATCCGAGTCGAGCGCCGGATCCAGGTCGGCGGCCAGGCCATCGACGGAAGCGGCGGCGCCGGCGCGCGGGCCCCGCGCGAGATCTGGCCCTGGTTCGTGCTCGCGGCCCTCGCGCTCCTGGCGATCGAGTGGTTCCTCAACGCGTGGATGATGCGCGTGTAGGCCGCAGCGACCTCGTCCCGAACCGGAACTCTGCCCGGGTCAGGCCGGTCGCCCTCGTCCGTGGCCCCGGGCGATCAACCCCCACCCGGACC
>CAYWOF010000442.1:0-3318 GCA_964459825.1 uncultured Phycisphaeraceae bacterium
GAGATCCGGCGCCGGGCCGCCGGCCACCCGTCGCTCGCCGAGTTCTTCGTCGACCGCCTCGCGAGCGGCGTGGCGCAGATCGGCGCCGCGTTCTTCCCGCGCCCCGTGATCGTCCGCTTCAGCGACTTCAAGACCAACGAGTACGCCCGCCTCCTGGGCGGTGAGCCCTTCGAGCCGCACGAGGAGAATCCCATGATCGGCTTCCGGGGCGCCTCGCGCTACTACGACGACCGCTACCGCGAGGGCTTCGCGCTCGAGTGCGCCGCCCTCCGTCGCGTGCGCGAGCGGATGGGGCTGACGAACGTGATCGTCATGATCCCGTTCTGCCGCACGCTCGAGGAGGGCCGGCGCGTGCTCGCGGAGATGGAGCGCCACGGCCTCCGCCGGGGCGAGGATGGAATGCAGGTCTACGTGATGTGCGAGATCCCCAACAACGTCATCCTCGCCGACGAGTTCTCCGACCTGTTCGACGGTTTCTCGATCGGCTCCAACGACCTGACGCAGCTGACCCTCGGCGTGGACCGCGACTCCGACCTGCTCACGCACCTGTTCGACGAGCGCGACCCGGGCGTCAAGCGCCTCATCGAGACCGTGATCGCCCGCGCCCACGCCAAGGGCCGGAAGGTGGGCATCTGCGGTGAGGCGCCGAGTAACTACCCGGACTTCGCGGCCTTTCTCGTCCGGGCGGGGATCGACTCGATGTCCTTGAACCCCGACTCGCTCCTGCGCGTCGTCCGCGCGCTGGCCGCTCCAACGGCCGTAGGCGACTAGCCCCGGGGGTCCGAGAAGGAGCGAGACCCCCTTTCGCGCCCCCTCCTTCCGCCTCTCGGGCCCCGGCTCACGCTCCCGACCTCGGATGGTCCGATTGCTGATGGCGCACACCATCTGTCAAGCTGGGCAATCCCTGCCGGAAGCTGCCCTTCCGCACCGCGTCCCATAACGAAACAAGTCGCAAGTCTTTGTTGTCAAAGCAGTTAGATGGTGTATCCTCGTCGCTAGCAGGTGATGCGAGCGGCTGACTGTGTCGGTCTAGCCGCTGATCTAGGGGGGGCTGCTCTCCTCGCAGCCAGAGAGTGGATGGCCGCCAACGGGGGCGGTGGGCCCTGGCCTCAGGGTCCCTGTGGTGGCCGGAATCGGAAGAGAAAGAGAGCAAACAGATGAAGAACGGAACGAAGATCGTGATGGCCCTTGCGGGCAGCCTCGGCCTGGCGTCCACGGCCCTGGCCACCAAGACGGTTCAGCTCGACGTCAACGCTCTGAACCTGACGGCCAGCGGCGCGGGCTTCCCCGCCTCGCCGACCGATCCGATCAGCGCCGCGGCGTGGGAAAGCTACTGGACCGGCTACTCCGGCACGCTCACCTTCAGCCTGAACGGAGCTAATCCCTCGGTCCTCAACGGCATCCTCATCGAGGGTGTGACCCAGACGCACAATCCCCTCGCCACGCTCACCGGCTTCACGGGATCGATCACCCTCGTCGGCGGCGTCGTGACCGGTGGCGGATACACGGTCACCGTCAGCGACCCCGGCTCCGGGACGCCCGTTGACACGTACTCGGCCGTGATCGAGTCGGGCACGGGCATCATCGCCCACGTCATGTCCGGCGGCGGCGGCGCCGGCCAGCCGGGCTTCACCTACGGCAGCTTCTCCATCAACGGCATGACCCACATGGGCTTCTTCTCCAGCGGCGACTTCGCAGGCGTGGACGTCTCCGACTGGTTCGCCCACCAGCCGCTGCGCGGCAGCTTCTCGGAGATCAAGTTCAATCCCAACGGCGCCGGCACCGACACCAACGCCGACGTCGACATCTTCGCCGTCGTCCCGCTCCCCGGCCCCGCCGCGATGGGCCTGGCGGGCATGCTCGGCCTGGGTGTGATCCGGCGTCGGACCGCCTGACCGGGCGCGACGACAACTCGGACCTGACCCCGGAGGCCGGCGCCCAACGCCGGCCTCCGTTTCTTGGTTGAGTCCCGAGGCGCGGCGTCGGAACCCCGGCGGGTTGAGTGACGTAAGTATTTGTACAGAAAACACTTGAGTGCCATCTCGGTCCGGCGTACACTGGGCCGTCACGTAGGAGCCCGGGTCGACCGGGCTCGGAGAGAGAGCCGGGCGACCCGGCAGCAGTTCAACCGACCGCCCCGGGTGCACCGGAGCGGTGGTCGCTCGGACCGAGCGCCCGGGGGGAGGAACGGGACATGATCTCGAGAGTGTGCATCGCCGTGCTCGCCGCCGTCGGCGCGGGAGGCTCCGTGAGGGCCGACATCCTGCAACTGGACATCAACGCGCTCACCGCGCAGGCCGTCGATCCGGCTTGGGGGCTGGCCTACACGGGCACCATCAGCGTGCAGAACAACGCGGCCTCCACGCTCGCCGCGATCCTGATCGAGGGAAGCAACCAGTCGTTCTCCGGGTCGATCGCGTCCCTCGCGGGCTCGCTCACGCTGTCCGCCGGGAGCGTCACCGGAGGCGCCCTGAGCCTGACCATGTCCGAAGGCTCGAGCTTCGGCGCCACCGTGGTCCCGGGCACGGGCTCGGTCCATGTCCAGGTCGGCGAGGGCTTCCAGGTGGACGCCCTCATGCAGAGCGGGGCCTTCAACGGCCCGACGTTCGCGGGCGTGAACGTCGCGGCCTGGGCCGGCAACCAGCTCCCCGCCTCGATGCTGCTCTCGAGCTTCGGACCCGATGCCGCGGGCCTGGACGTGGACACGGACCTCGAGCTCTTCGTGGACGTGCCCGCGCCGGGATCGGTCGTCCTGGCCGGGGTGGGGGCCTGGACGATCATCGGGCGCCGGCGTCGGGCGTGACGCCCCGCCTCCGGCTCACCCGTACTGCTTCGCGTAGTAATCGCGGTACGCGCCGCTCTTGACCCGCTGCCACCACGTCGGGTTCTCGCGGTACCACGCCACCGTCTGCTCCAGCGCCCGCGGCCAGGCGCTCCGGCTGGGGGCCCAGCCGAGTTCGCGGCGGATCTTCGAGGCGTCGATCGCGTACCGCCGATCATGGCCCGGTCGATCCGGCACCATGCGGATCATCTCCGGCCCCCGACCCATGATCCGCAGGATGGAGTGGGTGAGCTCGAAGTTCGATCGCTCGTTGTCCCCCCCGATGTTGTAGACCTCGCCCGCGCGCCCGCGCTCCAGGACGGCCAGGATCGCCTCGCAGTGGTCGTCGACGTGGAGCCAGTCGCGCACGTTCCTGCCATCGCCGTAGAGCGGGACCTGCTTGCCCTCGATCAGGTTCGTCACGAAGAGCGGGATGACCTTCTCCGGGAACTGGTAGGGCCCGAAGTTGTTGGAGCACCGGGTCGTCACCACGTCCA
>CAYWOF010000443.1:0-3272 GCA_964459825.1 uncultured Phycisphaeraceae bacterium
TCGAGCGCCAGGGCGCCGGCCTCGAGGTCCGCGATCAGGCCGGCCACCGGCCCTTCGGCCAGGCGCGCCTCGAGCATCTCGAGCGTGCGGACGGGCCGGCACGGGATGCCCAGCGCCTCGCCCGTGGACTTGATCCGCGTGGCCCAGATCAGATCGGCCGCCAGGTAGAGCACCATTGATCCCGGCCCTCCGTGCCCCAATGATTCCCGACTCGGACGGCCCGGGCGCGGCCGGCCGGGGGCGTTCGGCCTGCCGGGTCGGACGAGGAGGAGAGGGCGCCCGAACACCGCCAGGGATGGAGTCGTTGTAGGCAAGACGGACCCGCGCTCGGTCCGATGATCTGAGTCCCTCGCTGGCCGGTACTCCCGAGTCCCTATGCGACGCTTGTCCGACCCCACCCCCGACCGAACGCGAACCGTCTAACTCCGCGCGCCGGCCACGCCTGGCCGGCGCGGGTTTTCCATCCGATTCCCCGAGCCTGGAACGCGACCCATGAGCACCACCTCCGCCCCCGTCAAGACCAAGGTCGGCAAGCCGGACCTGCGCAACCCCGTGTTCGAGGAGCTGGGGTTCCCCTCCGACCCGGACAACCTCTACCACCAGACGGTGGGCGTGATGCTCCACGCCGCCGAGCTGCTGGACCTGCCGCACCGCGTGAAGGTGATTCTGGCGCAGCCCAACAGCGAGATCATGGTGCACTTCCCGGTGCGGATGGACGACGGGCACCACCGGCTGTTCAAGGGCTATCGGGTGCAGCACAACAACGCCGCGGGCCCGTACAAGGGCGGGCTGCGGTACCACCCGGACGTGCACCTGGACGACGTCAAGAGCCTGGCGCTGCTCATGACGATGAAGTGCTCGCTGGTGCGGATTCCCTTCGGCGGGGGCAAGGGCGGGATCAAGTGCGACCCGCGTCAGCTCTCGACGGATGAGCTGATGCGCGTGACGCGCCGGTTCGTCTCGGCGATCTTCCACTACATCGGGCCGGACTACGACATCCCCGCGCCGGACGTGAACACCAACGCGCAGGTGATGGCGTGGTTCGCCGACACGTACACGAGCCTGGCCGAGAGCGGGAAGAACTCGTGGGACTCGATGCGGGTGGTGACGGGCAAGCCGGTGGAGATCGGCGGGTCGCTGGGGCGGGAGAAGGCGACGGGCCAGGGCGTGGTGGACGTGCTGGTGGAGATGCTCCCCTCGATGGGGATCAACATCCAGGGGATGCGCTACAGCCTGATCGGGTACGGCAACGTGGGGTCGTGGACGGGACGGATCCTGGCCAAGCTGGGGGCCAGGCTGGTGGCGGTGATGGACCACACCGGCGCCATCCGCAACGAGGGCGGGATCGACACCGAGGCGCTGGCGGCCCACGTGGCGCAGCGCGGCGGCGTGGCGGGGTTCGGGGCGGGGGTGGCGACGGGCGCGGGGACCAAGGCCGCCCACAGCGCCACGCCCGTGAGCACCGAGGACTTCTACCGCACGAAGGTGGACGTGCTCATCCCGGCGGCCCTGGAGCAGATGATCAAGGACCGCGAGGCCCGCTGGATCGACGCCAGGGTGGTGGCCGAGGGGGCCAACGCCCCGACGACGCCCGCCGGCGACCGCACGCTCAGCGAGCGCGGGATCGAGGTGCTGCCGGCGATCCTGTGCAACGCGGGGGGCGTGACGGTCTCCTACTTCGAGTGGATCCAGAACAAGTCGTGCACGACGTGGGACGAGGAGCGGGTGGACAAGGAGCTGAACCGGCACATGGTCATGGCCGCGCGCCGGACGATCCTGGCCCGCCAGAAGTACGAGTGCGACATGCGGACGGCGGCGTACATCGCGGCGCTGGACAACATCGCGAAGGTGTACGCGGTGCGGGGGATCTTCCCGTGAGACGGTGAGCCGGCGATGGGGAGCGGCCAATCCGTGGACAAACCGAGCCCCCGGCGCGAGCGCCGGGGGTTTTTCGTAGGCTGGGCGCGGAGGCCGGGCCATGCCGAAGGTGAGCGAGTTCTTCGGGATTTCGATCTACATGTACTTCGACGACCATCCTCCGCCGCACTTCCACGCGCGCTACGCGGGGCGGGAGGCCCGGATCGATATCGAGAGCCTGAGCGTTCTGGAGGGTTCGCTGCCACCGCGGGCCCATGGGCTGGTGGCCGAATGGGCGATGCTCCGGCGCGAGGAGCTACGGCGAGCATGGCGCCAGGCCTCGGCGCCCGGGCCGATCGATCCGATCGACCCTCTGCCCTAGAGTGATCCGATGGAACGCATCGTGGCCGTGCGCGCGCTGCCGGGCTATCGCCTCTGGCTCCGTTTCACCGACGGAGCCGAGGGCGAGGTGGATGTTTCCCATCTGGTGGGGCGGGGCGTGTTCAGAGCCTGGCAGGATGTGAGCCTGTTCGAGCGTGTGTACGTGGACCCGGACTGCCAGACCGTGTGCTGGCCCGGCAACCTCGACCTGGATCCGGACGTGCTGTACAGCCGTCTGACCGGCCGGGCTCTGCCCGGTGCCGATGCGGCGGCGTGAGCCTCACCGATCGCGCGGTGTGGCCGGTTGGGGTCGCGTCGAGCCTTCGAACCGCCGGCCCCACGCCTCGATGACCTCGCGCCCTGCCTCGTACCAGGTGCCATCGATGTGCTCGAACCTCATCGCGACACCGAGGTCATCCTTCGTCTCGAGACGACCATCGCGACCCGCGGAGCGCTGTTCGATCTCGGCCTTGTTCCCGGCTACTCCTACGCGGTCCACGCGCAGGGCTCGGCCGCGGGCGTCGAGCGCGTCCGGATCGAGTGCCGCTTCAACGCGACGGAGGTTACCCTCCTCGTCGATGGTGGACTCACGCGCGCCTGGCCGCGGCAAACGGGCGGATTCAGGGGGTTTCGATCCCGCCAGCTCATGGCGCCTCCCTGGGACCCCCGCCTCTACGGATACTCCTGGCGCGTCGGCCGGACCATCACGTCGTTGACGTGCACGTGCGCCGGCTGGCCGACGATGAAGAGGACCATGCGGGCGATGTCCTCGGGGGTCAGGACCGGGGCGATGGAATCCATGAAGGCGCCGAAGCTGGCGGGGTCGTAGCCGGCGGCGTCCTGGAACTCGCTCCTGACGATGCCCGGCTCGAGGAGCGAGACGCGCACGCCGCGCGGGCCCATGAGGCGCCGGAGCGACTCGGCGAGCATGTGGACGCCCGCCTTGGCCGAGCCGTAGAGCGAGGAGAACGGGGAGATGTGGCGCCCGACCGAGGAGCCGAGGATGACGATGTCGCGCGGGCGGTCGAGCCAGT
>CAYWOF010000444.1:0-638 GCA_964459825.1 uncultured Phycisphaeraceae bacterium
GCCAGGCGTGTGGCCACACCGGGCCGGGCCTGGCCAGCCCCGGACGCGCGGGGCGGCGTCGAGGGCGCAACGAAAGGGGAATCCATGTTCAGGTCAACGACGATCCTCTCCATCTGTGCGGGTCTCCTGGGGCCGGCGCTCGCCCACGCCCAGGTCGCGCTGAACTCGAGCGGTCCCAAGGCGGACGGCGAGTTCGGGCGTGCCCTCTGCGGCATTCCCGATGTCGACGGCGACGGCAAGGGCGACATCCTCGTGGGCGCCCGGCGCGAGGGCCCCGGCACCTCCCGTCAGGGACGGGCGTACCTCTACTCCGGCGCCACGGGGGCCCTGCTTCGGACCTTCATCTCCCCCAACCCCGAGAGCGATGGCCAGTTCGGCACGGCGGTCGCGGGGCTGGAGGATGTCAACGGCGATGGCCGGGGAGATGTGGTCATCGGCGCCCCGGTCGAGGACCCGGGCGCTGCGCCCGAGGATGCGGGGCGCGCGTACGTCTTCTCCGGCGCCACGGGCGCCCTGCTGCGAACGCTGATCTCCCCGGCGCAGGAGGTCGAGGGTGAGTTCGGCCACGTCGTCGCGGGCGTGCCCGATGTCAACGGCGACGGACGATGGGACGTGGCCGTCGGCGCCCCGCGCACCGA
>CAYWOF010000444.1:648-2104 GCA_964459825.1 uncultured Phycisphaeraceae bacterium
GACCGATCCGGGGTCTTCCCTCGATGACTGCGGGCGGGTGTTCCTCTACTCCGGCGCGACCGGGCAGTTCCTCCGTACGCTCGTGACGCCGACGCCCGCGCCGGGCGGGCGGTGCGGGGACGCGGTGGCCGGCCTGCCCGACGTCAATGGCGACGGGCGCGGCGACGTGGTCGTCGGGGCATCGGCCGAGTCGAGCGCGGGCACCCTCGGATCGGGACAGGTCCACGTGTTCTCCGGGGCCACGGGAGTGCGCCTGCGCACGCTCGTCTCCCCCGGGCGCGAGGCGGGCGGCGGCTTCGGCGAGGCGGTGTCGGCCGTGCCGGACGTCAACCAGGACGGGCGCGCCGACATCGTGGTCGGGGCGCCGCGCGAGGACCCGGGCTCGAGCCCCATCGACAACGGGCGCGCGTACGTCTACTCGGGCGCCACGGGCTCGCTCCTCCTGAAGCTCCTGCCGCCGTCATCGGAGAGCGAGGACGATTTCGGCGATGCGGTGGCCGGCCTGCCGGACCTCAACGGCGACGGTCGCGGCGAGATCGCCATCGGCGCGCACGATGCCGATCCCGGCACCGCCCCGCACAACAGCGGGCGCGTGCACGTCTACTCGGGCGCGACGGGGCTGCGCCTCTTCACGCTCGCCTCGCCCGCGCAGACGGACGATGGCCGCTTCGGGAGCGCGGTCGCGAGCGTGCCGGACACGAACGCCAACGGGCGCGCGGACATCGCCGTGGGGGCCGAGGGCGAGGGCAGCCCGGCGACGGCGGGGCGGGCGTATCTCTTCCGGCGGTAGAGCCGGCCCGCCCGGCCCGGTGCGCGACGGAGCTGTGGCGACTGGGGAAGAGGGAGGAGCCGCGGATGCACGCGGATGCTCGCGGATCGAGAGACGAGAGAGCGGGAAGCGGGCGCGGCCGGGCCCGGGGGCTCAGATGCTCTCTTCGTCCGGCATGCGCAAGCGCTGCACGAGGCGCGCCGGTCCGCCGGGCCAGTCGTCGCCGAGATCGATGAGGGCCGCCTCGCCCGTGCGCAGGTCATCCTGCGTGCGGGCCGTGAGCGCGACGACCAGCTCGGAGAGCTGCGGGTTGTGCCCCACCAGCATGGCGCAGGGCTGGACCTCGGAGGCGCCCGCGGCCAGGCGCTCGACGAGTTCCACGGCGCGTTCCACATCGAGCCCCACCTCGAGATCGGGCGCGACGCGGGGCTTGAGCTCGAGGACCTCGGCCACGAGGCGAGCCGTGTCGATGGCGCGGGTCACGGGGCTGGTGAGGATGGCGTGGGGGCGCGCGAGCCCATCGCCCGCCCCCTCGGCGATGGCGCGCGCGATCCAGGTGGCCTGGCGCCGGCCGCGGCCCTTGAGGGCCCGGTCGCGGTCGGCGCCGGTGGCGGAGAGGCGCTCGGCCTTGCCGTGGCGGAGGAGGTAGAGGAGCATGGGCCGATGGTACCGTTTCCAACGGACCTT
>CAYWOF010000444.1:2114-3272 GCA_964459825.1 uncultured Phycisphaeraceae bacterium
GCCCGCTGCTGGTCCCACCTGCTCGCCTCAACCCCCGTGTGTGGGATCCCCTGCAGACCCGACCCAGACACACTGGAATGCGTCCAAGTCGCATCCGCCACGTTTCAGCCGTTTTTGCTTGCATCCAGTCCGGCGGCGGGGCATAATGGACACAGCCCCTGTGTTCCTCGGGCAGGAGGCTCCGACATGCCGCGATTCACCCTGCCGTCCCATGGCTCCGTCCAACGGTTCGTCATCGCGTGGGCCCTCGCGGCAATTGGAGCGGGGGGGGGGTGAGCTGCGCGCGCAGGTGGTGACCGTCGGCGACCCGGTTCGAGTGGACAACGACAATCTAGCCAACACGAGCGCGGAGCCGATTCTCGTCGCGCAGCGATACGACGCGGTTGATCCGTATCTGTACGAGCTCATCACAGGCTGGGTGGACTGGCGCGACCAAGTCCCGCCGGCCGGCGCTCATCGGTCCCGCGTCGCATTCGGGCTGAGCCTCAACAGCGGGGCCACGTTCTACGACGAGGTCTTGGACCCTCCGGGCCCGTTTGTCGATGCGACTTCGACGCACGATCCGTTCGCGGCGACCGATCCGCGCACCGGGTACTCATGGCTGGGCGGCGTCAGCAGCCCACCAACCACGACCCTGGATGGCGGGTTGTTCGTCGCGCGGCGTGCGCCGGGGGACACTGTCTTCGAGGACGCCGTCGTCGTGACCCAGAACTCATGGGTGGCGGGGTTTAGTGACGACAAGGGCCTGATGGCGGCGGGGCCCGATCCGCAGAACCCGAACCAGACCGTGCTCTACATCGCGTTCGCTCGCCACAACGACATCCACCCGAATCCGCCGTGGCCGGTGCCGCCTCCATTTGATCCGCCCGTCCGATGCCAAAGCTCTCGAATCGCCTTGACGCGGTCCACGGACCTCGGACTCACATGGTCTGCCGTGACGCGTCTGGGACCCGAACCCCACCCTGCGACTCCGGCATGCCAATGGGACGGGAATGCGCCTGTGCCGGTAGTTCTCTCGCAACAGTGGCCCGGCCGGCTGCTGGTGGTCTGGCGTGCGCCGGCGCCTTTGCCGCCGTGGCAGATGCAGCGATCGGATGACAAGGGCCAGCTCTGGTTCCCCACGCCCGACCCCGTGGAGCTCTTGCTAGCGGGCCCGCG
>CAYWOF010000445.1:0-3268 GCA_964459825.1 uncultured Phycisphaeraceae bacterium
TCCACCCCAGCTCCGGCATGGAGATGGGGCCGGCCGCGCGATCGAAGTTCATGCCGTACACGCCCACGATGAACGTGAGCGGGATGAAGATCGTCGAGATGATGGTCAGCACCTGCATGATCTGGTTCATGCGGTTGGAGACGGCCGAGAGATAGGTGTCCATGAGGCTGGCCGCGACCTCGCGATCGGTCTCGACGAGGTCGATGATCTGCAGGGCGTGGTCGGCGCAGTCTCGCAGGTAGAGGCGGGTCTCGTCCTTGACCAGCGGGGTCGGGTCGCGCGCCAGCGTGCTCAGGCCCTCGCGCAGGGGCCACGTCGCGCGGCGGATGGTCAGGAGCTCGCGCCGGATCGCGTGCAGGTCCGCCATGTGGCGCGGGCCCGCCCGCGCGAGGATCTCGTCCTCGAGGGCGTCCAGCCGGTCTCCCAGCGTCTCGATGATGGGGAAGCAGGCGTCCACGGCCGCGTCGATGAGGGCGTAGGCGAGGTAGTCCGGCCCCAGCGACCGGACCCTGCCCACCGAGCGGCGGATGCGGTCGCGCACGCCGTCGAAGCAGTCGCCCGGCCGGGCCCGCTCCTGGAAGGTCACGACGAAGCTCGGCCCCAGGCACAGGCTCACCTGCTCGGTCTCGAGCCCGCCCGTGCCCCCGGCGCGCAGGGGCATCCGCGCCACCACGAACAGGTAGGACCCGAAGTCCTCGAACTTGGGGCGCTGGTGCGTGTGGATGACGTCCGCCAGCGAGAGCCGGTGGAGGCCGAGCACCGCCCCGATCGCCTCCACCACCCGAGGGTCGCCCAGGCCGTCGACGTCCAGCCATGTCACCGGACGCATCGCGAGGAAGTCGCGCAGCTCCTCGGGGCGCGTGATGGCGCGCTCCACCAGCGCCTCGGGCCCATAGGCGATGACGCGCATCACCGGCGGCGGAAGCGTCGGGTCGGGCGTCAGCGTGCCGGGTGACGACCCCGGGGGCGGACGCGGGCGCTTACGTCGGCGGGCGTGGCGCGTCATGCGGGCCTCGAACCGGGTCGCGGGGCCGGGCCGCCGGGGCCTCGCACCCCCGGGAACGGCCGGCCTGCCGGCGCCGGGATACCTCCAGCATATCCGCGGCGTCGCGCCGGCCGGGGGGGGGCCCCCCCCCCCCCCCCCCCCCCCCCCCAGGGGCCCCCCCCGCCCACAAGAGTGAGGGGCGGGCCCCGGGGGGGCCCGGCGCCCCCCCCCCACGGGGGCCCCACGGGCCGCCCCCCCCGACCCTCTCCGCTAGAGTGGCCCCCATGCGCCTCAGTTTCTTCGGCGCCGCCGGCGAGGTCACGGGCTCCTGCACGCTCGTGGAGACCTCGCGCGCCCGCGTGCTCGTGGATTTCGGCCTCCACCAGGGGGCCACCGAGGCCCAGCGACGCAACCAACGGCTCCCGCCGATCGACCCCGGGCGCCTCGACGCCGTGGTGCTGACCCACGCGCACCTCGACCACTCCGGGCGCCTGCCCGTGCTCGCCGGCCGGACGTCCTACGCCGGCCCGATCCACGCGACGCCGGCCACCATCGACCTGTGCGAGGTCATGCTGCGCGATGCCGCCAACGTGCAGGCGATGGATGCCGAGCGCTTCAGCCGCCAGCGCCTGCGGCGCGGGCGCGACGAGGTCCGGCCCCTCTACGGGCAGGACGAGGTGACGGAGGCCCTGCGCCGCATGGCCCGCGTGCCGTACGGCGAGGCGCGCCCGGTGGCACCGGGCGTGACGGCCCGGTTCGTCGACGCGGGGCACATCCTCGGCTCGGCCAGCGTGGAGCTCACGGTCGAGGACGACGGGCGCCGGCGCGTCATCGCCTTCTCGGGCGACATCGGGCCCCGGGGGGCGCCCCTGCTGCGCGACCCCATGCCCATCCTGCGCGCGGACGTCATGCTGCTGGAGTCCACCTACGGCGACCGCGACCACCGCTCGCGCGAGGCGACCATCGACGAGCTGGTGGGCATCCTCGACGCGGCCCGCACGCCCGGGGGCCGGGTGCTCATCCCCGCCTTCGCGGTCGGGCGCGCCCAGCAGCTCATCTTCCACCTCGGGCGCCTCCACTACGGGGGTCGATTCAAGGGGCGCAGCGTCTACGTGGACAGCCCGATGGCCATCGAGGCGACCACGCTCTATCGGCGCCATCGCGACCTGTTCGACGCCGAGTCGTGGGCCATCATCACGGGCGGGGGCGCGCCCCTGAACTTCCCCGGCCTGCGCCTGGTGCGGACCACCGAGGAGTCGCGCGGGCTCAACCGGGTCGGGGACGGGGCGGTCATCATCGCCGGCTCGGGGATGTGCACCGGCGGCCGGATCCTCCACCACCTCAAGCACAGCCTGTGGCGCGAGGAGACGCACGTCGTTATGGTCGGGTACCAGGCCGAGGGCACGCTGGGCCGGCGCCTGGTGGACGGGCAGAGCATTGTCCGCGTGATGGGCGAGCCGATCGCGGTCAAGGCCCGGGTGCACACGCTCGGCGGCCTCTCGGCCCACGCGGGCCAGAGCGGGCTGGTCGAGTGGGCCGCCACGTGCCGCACGCCCGAAGGCGCGGGGCACCCGCGGATCGTGCTCAACCACGGCGAGGAACGGGCGCGGGCGCCCCTCGCGGAGCGCCTGCGCCGGGAGCTCGGGTGCCAGGTCATCACGCCGGGATTCGGCCAGGCCCTGGAGGTGTAGGCCCCGGACCGGATCGCCGGCCGATCGTCCTCACTGGCACCCGAGCGCGAAGGCGGTGCGGGTGGGCGAGCTGAAGACCTGAACCTCGAGCACCAGGAGGGCGGTTTGGCCCTCCACCAGCGGGACGCTCGACAGCACCGGAATCCCCTCGCCCACCATCAGGCCGTACGTGTAGTAGCCCAGGGGGCTGCCGATGTACACGGCGCGCGGGTACGTGCCGATCTCGATCCCCCCCAGCGAGCCGTAGCTCGCGTCGGGGCGCAGGAGGAACGACAGGTACACCCGCTCACCCGGCGCCACGTAGGGCGCGAACGAGCGGGAGTAGTCCGTCAGGTCCGGGAGGAAGCCCGGCTCGGTCACCGCCGCGCCGGGCGCGGTGGCCAGCCCGGGGTACGCGAGCCCCGTGGTGACGATCGAGGTCACCAGGACGCTGCCCGCGTCGGTCCACGCCGAGGTCCAGCCCGTGCCGCCGCTGGAGCCGTCGAGGTTCGGGCGGGGCCCGTTGGCGAAGCCGTCGTAGGCCACAAGCCCCGCCCGCGCGCCGGGGTTCGGCGCCAGAGCGAGGAGGAGGCACGCCGTGGTCGTTGCTCTC
>CAYWOF010000446.1:0-3252 GCA_964459825.1 uncultured Phycisphaeraceae bacterium
GCGTGCTCTCGCACGCCGGGCCCGCCTCCCGGCGCGGCTTCTACCGGCACATCGACGCGTCGTACACGTGGCTCCTGCGGCGCGCCCTGCGCTTCCGCCTCCTCACCGCGGCCCTGGCGCTCCTGGTCATGCTCTCGTCCGTGCCGCTCTACTCGCTCCTGCGCCAGGACTACCTGCCCGGCGATATCGACGAGGGCGAGTTCTCCGTCAACATCACCGGCCCCGAGTGGACCAGCTTCGCCTCCTTCGACCAGGCGGTCCAGGTAATCGAGGCGAGAATCCGCGCCCACCCCGCGGTCACCACGGTCCTCTCGAGCGTCGGCGGTTCCTTTCTGGGCCAGGTGAACCGCGCCGATATCTACATCCGCCTCGCCCCCCACGAGACGCGCACCTTCTCCCTGCCCCGGCTCTTCCGGGCCACCCTGCGCGCCGACCCGGGCGACGCCCTGCGCGGGAACTACCGCCAGAGCGACGTCATGCAGCAGCTCCGGCGCACCCTCCGCTACCCCGACCTGCGCATCTCCGTCCGTCCCTTCCCCGCCTTCAACATCGGCGGCGGCAACTTCGACCTCGACATCGCGATCCGCGGGCCCGACCTCGAACGCCTCGCCGCGTACACCGAGGCCCTCCGCCTGCGCTCGCGCGAGCTCGGCGGTCTGCCCGACATGGACACCACCCTCAAGCTCAACGCCCCGGAGCTCCGCGTGCGGATCGACCGCGACCGCGCGGCCGACCTGGGCGTCTCACCGCGCGACATCGGCACCGCCCTGCGCCTGCTCGTCGGCGGCGACACCGAGGTCTCCCGCTTCCGCGACCGCGCCACCAGCGAGGACTACGACGTCCAGCTGCGCCTCCTCGCCAGGGACCGGTCCAGCCCCGGCGACCTGCCCCGCCTGCTCGTGCCCACCGCGCGCGGCGCCGTCGTCGAGCTGCGCACCATCGCCTCCCTCGAGACCGCCACCACCGCCGCCCGCGTCGATCGCCTCGATCGCCAGCGCGCCGCCGACGTGCGCGGCTCGATCGGGCCCGGCTTCGCCCTCGCCGACCGCCTCGCGGCCATGCGCGCCGAGGTCGCCAGGCTGAACCTCCCACCCGCCTACAGCGTGCGCACCCTCGGGCGCGGACGCGAGCTCGAGCGCACCTTCCGCGAGTTCCTCTGGGCCTTCGCCCTCTCCATCGTCTTCATGTACATGATCCTCGCCGCCAACTACGAGAGCGTCGTCCACCCCTTCACGATTCTCCTCTCGCTGCCCCTCTCCGTCCCCTTCGCGTTCCTCTCGCTCTGGCTCACGGGCGGGAGCCTCAACCTCTACTCGGCCCTCGGCATCCTCGTGCTCTTCGGCGTCGTCAAGAAGAACGCCATCCTCCAGGTGGACCACATCATCCGGCTGCGTGCGACCGGCGTGCCCCGTGCCGAGGCCCTCGTCCAGGGCCCGCGCGACCGCCTCCGCCCCATCCTCATGACCACCCTCGCCCTCGTCGGGGGCATGCTCCCCCTGGCCCTCGGTTCCGGCCCCGGCGCCGAGGAACGCCGCGCGGTCGCGATCGTGGTGATCGGCGGCCAGCTGCTGGCCCTGCTCCTGACGCTCCTGCTGACTCCCGCCGCGTACGCGCTCATCGATGATGCGCTGACCCTGCTGCGCCGCGGGCGGGCGTCCCCGCCGCCCCAGGACCTGCCCGACCCTCCGGTCAGTACCGCGGCTCGTTCCCCGCCTTCCACTTGATGTTGCAACCGATGCTCGGCTTCTGCTCGCGACTGACCTGGCGCCCCGCCAGCGTCTCGTCGATCGCCGGGCGCAGGTCCATCCCCGTCACCGGCAGCCCGTTGCCCGGGCGGCTGTCGTCGAGCTGCCCGCGGTAGACCAGCTGGCGGTCGCCATCGAAGAGGAAGAAGTCCGGCGTGCACGCCGCGCGATAGGCCCGCGCCACCTGCTGCGTCTCGTCGTGGCAGTACGGGAACGAGTACCCCGCGGCCTTCGCCTCGGCCGCCATCTTGTTCGGGCTGTCGTCGGGGTAGTTGACCACATCGTTGGCGCTGATCGCCACGAAGCCCAGGCCCTTCTCGGAGTAGTCGCGCCCCAGCGAGGCCAGCTGCCCCCGCACGTGCTGGACGTAGGGGCAGTGGTTGCAGATGAACATGACCAGGAGTGCCCGCTTGCCCTTGAAGGTGTCGAGGGTGATGGTCTTTCCGCTCACCGCATCGGGCAGGCTGAAGGCCGGGGCCTTCGTGCCGAGGGCGAGCATCGTCGACGGGGTCAGGGCCATGCCGTGCTCCTCCCAAGACGGGCCGGACAACGCTGCAAGTGCGCCACGCACCGAGGCCGCCGGTTGGTCGGGATCGTATCCGAGGGCAGCGCTCACCCGCTGGGGCGCGGCTCGTGGGCGCGCACCGCTCCCGACCGATACTCTGGAGCATCCATGGCCCCGCCTCCCCCCGACCCCGAATCCCGCCGCCTCGCCGACGATGCCGCGCGCCGGGTCAACTGGAAGCGCTGGGGCCCGTACCTGGCCGAGCGCCAGTGGGCCACGGTCCGCGAGGACTACTCGCCCGATGGCTCGGTCTGGGAGAGCTTCCCCCACGACCATGCCCGCTCCCGCGCCTACCGCTGGGGCGAGGATGGACTCCTCGGCTTCACCGACCGCCAGTGCCGTCTCTGCTTCGCCCTGGCCCTCTGGAACGAGCGCGACCCCATCCTCAAGGAGCGGCTCTTCGGCCTCGCCAACGGGGAGGGCAACCACGGCGAGGACGCCAAGGAGTACTACTTCTACGCCGACTGCACGCCGACGCACTCGTGGATGCGGTACGTCTACAAGTACCCGCAGCGCGCCTACCCCTACGACCAGATCGTGGCGACCAACCGCGCCCGGCGGCGCGACGAGCCCGAGTACGAACTCCTCGACACCGGCGTGTTCGCCGACAACCGGCTCTTCGACGTGACCATCGAGTTCGCCAAAGCGGCGCCCGACGACACCTGCCTGCGGATCACCGCGGCCAACCGGGGGCCCGAGGCCGCGACCATCCACCTCCTGCCGCACCTCTGGTTCCGCAACGAGTGGTGGATGCGACCGGACGCGCCGCGCCCGAGCGTCCGCGCCCTGGCGCCCGCCCCGGGGCTTCGCGGCCTGGCGGCGGACCATCACGAGCTGGGCCGGATGTTCCTCCTCTGCGAGGGCGCCCCCGACCTGCTCTTCACGGAGAACGAGACGAACTCCCAGCGGCTGTGGGGCCGGCCCAACACCCACCCCTACGTC
>CAYWOF010000447.1:0-3250 GCA_964459825.1 uncultured Phycisphaeraceae bacterium
CTACCCCGAGCCGGTGCTGGTCGCGCTGCGCGACGAGATCGACGCGGCGTTCGGCGTGCGCCGATAGGCTTGGCCCGTGGGCACGGCCCCCGCTCCATCCGGCGATCCCCTCCCTCCGCCGGCCCGGCGGCGGTGCGTCCATGCCCTCGCCCTGATCCTCCTCGCGTGGCTGGTCCCCGCGTGCTCCGACTCGGCCCGGCCCGCCCCGTCCGGCGGCGCCGCGCCGAGGATCGTGGTGCTGAGCCCGGCGCTGGCCGTGACGCTGCGCGATCTCGGGCTCGACGGCCTCATCGTGGGCAAGCACGCCTACGACCTGGTCCTCGGGCCGGCCATCCCGTCGTGCGGCGACCAGTCCGGCCTGGAGTACGAGGCGATCCTGCGGGTCAGTCCGACGCACCTCCTCCTGGAACGCGGGGCGAGCGCGGTCCCCGCGCGCCTCGAGTCGCTCGCGCGAACCCACGGCTGGACGATCCGGACGTTCCCGCTCCTGGCCCTCGACGACATCGAGCACTCCGCGACCGGGCTGTGGCAGGAGTTCGTCTCGCGGCGCGCCGGGCGCTCGGACTCGGGCGCGCGGATCGACCCGGAGACTTTCCCCCTGGCGGATCAGTTCGCGCGCGCGTTCGCGCGCCGCGGGACGGGGGGGGCGGGGGGGTTCGACGGCGTGGGGCGCGTGCTGCTGCTGGGCGCCCTGGACCCGCCGGGCGCGCTCGGGCCCGGCTCGTTCCACCACCAGATCCTGGAGCGGATCGGCGGCGTGCCGGCGCTCGATCGGGGCGGTCCCTTCATGACGCTCGACACCGAGGACATCCTGCGCCTGACGCCCGACGCGATCGTCCTGATCCTCCCGCGTCCGCCCGGCGCGCCGGCGTCGCCGCCCGCGGCCGAGTCCCTGCGCCAGCGCCTGGGGCGCGTGGGCGAGCTGGACATCCCGGCGGTCCGTGCCGGGCGGATCGCCCTGATCGACGACCCGCTGGCGCACACGCCCAGCACGGCGATGATCGGCCTCGCCGATGCGCTCGCGCGAATCCTCAAAGGATGGGGACCCGGGGGCGGAGACGGGTGACAGAGCGACAAGGGCCCACCTTGTCACCGTGTCACCGTGTCATCTCCCTACCATCCCGCCCATGCCCGGCGCCGTCTTCGATCCGATCCAGTTGCTCGCCGATCGCTTCCGCGCGGCGATCCTGAACGCCTTCCCCAACCTGGCGGGCGAGGCGATCGATCCCCTCGTCGCCCCCAGCAAGCAGCCCGCGCTGGGGGACTTCCAGTGCAACGCGGCCATGGGGCTGGGCAAGCGCCTGGGGAAGAACCCGCGCGAGATCGCCGGGGCGATCGTGCGCCACGTCGATGTCCGCGACATCGCCGAGCCGATCGACGAGCGGTCCATCGCGGGCCCGGGGTTCATCAACGTGCGCCTGCGCGGCGAGGCCCTGGGGGAGCTCCTGGCGTCGATGGACACGCCGGCGCTGGGCGTCCCGACCCCGCGCGCCGACGAGCCGGCGCGCACCGTGGTCGTAGACCTCTGCGGCGTCAACCTCGCCAAGCAGATGCACGTGGGGCACCTGCGGGCGACGGTCATCGGCGATGCCGTGGCCCGCACCCTCGAGCGCCTGGGGCATCGCGTCATCCGCCAGAACCACGTCGGCGACTGGGGCCTCCCCATCGCGATGGTCACGGGCCGGCTGGCGGAGGCGGCGGCGCGCGGGCAGGACCTGGCCCGCCTGTCGCTCGACGATCTGGAGCGGGAGTATCGCGCGGCCCAGCGCGACTGCGACGCCGACGAGGCCGGCCTGCGCGCCGTGCGCCGCCACGGGCTGGGCCCGAAGGCCGCGGCCGAGCTGGAGGAGCAGGTCGCGGGCGCGGAGGGCGCGCTCGCCCGCGCCCGGGTGACGCTGGTGAGGCTCCAGGCCCACGACGCGCCGACGGTGGCGGTGTGGAAGCGCATCGCGGACATCACCATGTCGGCGTGCCTGGCCACGGTGGCGCGCCTGAGGGCCCGCGTGGGGCCGGAGGACTCGGCCGGCGAGTCCAGCTACGCGGAGGAGCTTCCGGGGGTCGTGGAGGACCTCGCGCGGCGCGCCATCGCGGAGGAGTCGGACGGGGCGCTGGTGGTGCGCCTGGACCGGCCGGAGTGGGGCGGGATCGAGGAGCCGTGCATCGTGCGCAAGCGCGACGGCGGGTTCCTCTACGCCACGACCGACCTGGCCGCCATCCGGCGCCGCGTCGGCCGGTTCGGGGCCTCGCGCGTGGTGTACTGCGTCGATGCGCGCCAGAGCCTGCACTTCCGCCAGGTCTTCGCGGCGGCGCGCCGCGCGGGGTACGACCTCGTGCCGCCCCCGCCCGCCGGCGCGCGAGCGAGCCTGGAGCACGCCGCGTTCGGCACCGTGCTGGGCGATGACGGGCGCCCCTTCAGGACGCGCACGGGCGAGAACGTCAAGCTGAGCGACCTGATCGACGAGGCGGTCGCCCGGGCCGGGGCCGCCGTGGCCGCCAAGAACCCGGCGCTCTGTGCCGAGGAGCGCGCGCCCATCGCCGAGGCCGTGGCCGTGGCGGCCATCAAGTACGCCGACCTGTGCAACGACCGCACGCGCGACTACGCCTTCAGCTTCGACCGCATGCTGGCCTTCGAGGGCAACACCGGGCCCTACCTCCTCTACGCCCTCGTGCGGATCCGGAGCATCTTCCGCAAGGCCCAGGAGCGCGGCGTCGGGCCGGGCCCGGGCGCGCCGGCCCGGTTCCGCATCGCCGAACCGGCGGAGAAGACCCTGGCCCTGGCCCTGCTGCGCTACCCCGGGGCCCTGCGCGCGGCGGGAGAAGCGAGCGAGCCCCACCGGATCTGCCAGTACCTCTACGACCTGGCCGGAGCCTTCAGCACCTTCTTCGACGCGTGCCCGGTCCTGGGCGCGCCCGATGCCCCCACGCGCGCCGCCCGCCTGCGCCTGTGCGACCTGACCGCGCGCGTGCTCGAGGATGGCGTCACCGCGCTGGGGATTCCCACGCTCGATCGCATGTGATCGGGCACGCCCCGCGAACGCATGCGCGTCAGGTGGATGCGCGTCGACGCACTCGCGAGCCCGGGGTCCGAACTACGGTTTATCCGCGGGAACGTAGCCGGGATGCTACGAAACGACCCGGGCGCGCGGGGCCCGGGTCGAGGGTCAACGGTTCGAGTTGTGGAGCACGATCATGGAGGGTTGTTGTACTTGTTCCCGAAGATGATCATGTCCTGCACGTTGACCTGGCCGTC
>CAYWOF010000448.1:0-3217 GCA_964459825.1 uncultured Phycisphaeraceae bacterium
AACCTAGAACCTAGCGGTTAACAGCCGCTCGCTCTACCATTGAGCTATCGGGGAATCCCTCGCCGCGGCGTGCCCACCCCCGGCGGAGAGTCGGGAAGCCTAGCGGCACCCGACCGGTGGTCAAGTTCATCGGCCGTTCCGGCCCCCAGCATCAAGCCCCGATCCGCTCTGCCCCCCCGGGGCAGATGGCACAGGGCGCGGGGCCTCGGATACATGGCACATGGCACAGGGCTAAAGGGCACATAGGCCAAAGGGCACAGGGATTCAGCGGGGCAGGGGCGGGCAGAGCTCGAGGGCGTGGTCGCAAGGCGCAAGAAACGGAAAAAGGGCCCGTGCCGGTGCGATGTGCCCCTGTGGCCGAGCGCCCTGTGACCATGTGCCCCGTAGCCCTGTGACCATGTGCCCTGTGGCCCTGTGACCATGTGCCCTGTGGCCCTGTGCCATGTCATCGCTCCCCTCCCCTGCCCTCCGGCCCCCGTACCCTCCACCACCGTTCACCCCCCCACCGTTCACCGCTCACCGTTCGCCCCTCCCCCCTATGCCCCACGCCACCATCCTCGGCGCCGGAATGGTCGGCTCGGTCATGGCCGCCGACATGGCGGCCGACTTCACCGTCACCGTCGCCGACAGCCGCCCCGCGGCCCTTGACGCCGCTGTCGCGCGTGCCGCGGCCCTCGGGCGCGCCGTCCGGCCGCTCCAGGCCGACCTGGCCAACCCCGCCGCCCTGAAGCGCGCCATCGAGCCCGCCGACATCGTCCTCGGGGCCCTTGCCAGCCGCATCGGCTTCGCCACCCTGCGCACGGTCATCGAGGCCGGCCGGAACTTCTGCGACATCTCCTTCTTCCCGGAGGATGCCCTGGCCCTCGACGCCCTGGCGCGCGAGCGCGGCGTGACCGCCGTCGTGGATTGCGGCGTCGCCCCCGGCATGAGCAACCTCATCGCCGGCCACGAGGCCGCCCAGCTCGACCACACCGAGTCCATCGCCATCTACGTCGGCGGCCTCCCGCGCGAGCGCCGCCTCCCCTTCCAGTACAAGGCCGCCTTCGCCCCCGGCGATGTCATCGAGGAGTACACCCGCCCGGCGCGACTCGTCGAGCACGGGAAGGTGGTCGTGCGCGAGCCCCTCACCGAGCCCGAGTTCCTCGACTTCCCCGGGCTCGGAACCCTCGAGGCCGTCAACACGGACGGACTGCGGTCGCTCGCCGCCACCCTCCGCGTCCCGCACATGAAGGAGAAGACCCTCCGCTACCCCGGCCACTACGACCTCATGCGCGCGTTCCGCGCGACCGGCCTCTTCGGCACCGAGCCCATCGACATCCGCGGCGTGAAGGTCGTCCCGCGTGATGTGACCGCCGCGCTCATGTTCCCCCAATGGACGTACGACCCCGGCGAGGAGGACCTGACGGTCATGCGGATCATCGTGACCGGCACGCGCGCAGGCCAACCCGCGCGCATCACGTGGGACCTCGTGGACTTCTACGACAAGGCCACGCGGGCCACGAGCATGTCGCGCACCACGGCCTTCCCCTGCACCATCGTCGCCCGCCTCATCGCCTCCGGGCGCCTGGCCGAACGGGGCGTGATTCCGCCCGAGCGCATCGGCGCGATGAGGGGCCTGACCGGACAGATCCTCTCCGAGCTGGCCGGGCGCGGCGTGCACTTCGAACGCGACGATGGCGCCGTCGGCTGACGCCCGAGCCGTTCGAGCGTGCACTCCGCCCGCGTTCTCGTTCCTTGGATCCTGGCGCCCGCCGAAGCGGGCCACGCCGAAGCCCCCGCTCCCTCCCCTGCCGGGCACAAAGTGGATATGCTCCTCCACAATGAACGCCCCGAACCCCGGCGTCGATGATCGCGCTCCGAGCGTCGCCGCACGCATCGCGGCCGTCCTCGCCGGGTACCTGGCGTACATCGCGCTGTTGCTGACCCTGCCGGGGCGCGAGGCGGCCCAGGCACGCCCCCTGCCCGATGCGGCCTCCGGTGCCGCGGAACGGTCCCTCATCGGCGCCGGGCGCACGCTGTGGCGCCAGCGGCAGTGCCAGGTCTGCCACTCGCTGTACGGCCTCGGCGGGCACCTCGGGCCGGACCTGACCAACGTCGTCCGGCGTCTGCCGCCGGAGGGCATCCGCACGACCATCCGCTGGGGGCGAGCCGTGATGCCCGCCTTCGAGATGGACGAGGCGGAGCTCACGGCGATCACCGCGTTCCTCGCGGACGTGGACCGGACGGGCACGTATCCACCGGGACGCCTGCTCGACCCCGTGTTCGGAGAGGCCCCTTGAGCGCGGTCGCGGCGGCCCCCACGCTCGCGGCGCCCGCGTCGGCGACGTCGTGCGCGACCTCGGGGTGCGCAGCTCATGTCCACGGCCGGGCCGCATCGCTCGCGCTCCTCCCCATGGCGTGCCTGGGGGTGACGATCGGCGCGGGGCTCGCGCTGGGGCTGGCCTCGGCGCGGCCCGAGCTGGCGCGGGAGGCGCTGCCCATCCGGGTCTTCCAGCCGCTCCACACCTTCGGCGCGGTCGCCTGGGTCATCACGGGGGCGTGCGCCCTCGTGACGCTCGCGCTCGATCGTGTCGGCGCACGGGCGGGCGCGACCGTCGGGCGAGCGTCCGCGGCCCTGCTCACCGTCTGGGTCGTGGTGGGCACGGGCGGGGTGCTGTGGGAGCGATCGAGCGGGCTCGAGTACTTTCCCGGCCCGCTGGCGGGCGCGGCCCTGCCCCTGGGCGCGAGCGTGCTGCTCGGGGCGTGCGTGCTGGGCAACCTGCGGCGCCTGGGCGCGTGGTCGCCCGAGGGCGCCTGGCTCATCGGGCTGGGACTCGTGCTCCTGAGCGTCGGGCTGGCGGAGCGCGTGGGGGCGGCGCTGCTGGCCGAGGATTTCGGGCGGTCGCTCTCCTTCGAGTGGCACGCGCTCGACACGGTCTTCGCGGGGTGGAACGCGACGCTCTACGGCGTCGGGGTGCTGATGGCCTCCACGCCCGGTCGCGCCACGCCCCTCCGGCGTCCCTGGCTCTTCGCGATCGCGGCGTTCGGGCTCCTGTCCACGTTCGGGCACCACCACTACCTCTCGCCGCAGCCGCAGGCCATCAAGCTCATCGCCGTGGGGGCGAGCCTCCTGGCGGGCGTCTCGTTCGTGCGTCACCTCGGCGCGGCCCGGCGCGGGCACACCCCGGCCGGCGGCGCTCCCGTGGCACCGCTGCTGCGCGCCGCCGAGCTCTGGACG
>CAYWOF010000449.1:0-3207 GCA_964459825.1 uncultured Phycisphaeraceae bacterium
TGCCCGGAGCGGCGGGATGAGGAGGGCCGTTCCGGGCGCGGCGGCGGGGGGCGGCGCCCGGCGCGCCGCGCGCCGAGAGTCGGCGCGACGATTGGGCGAGGTTCCTGCGCTGTGAGTCTGACGCTGGACCAGATGTCGGCCATCGGGATCATCGGCCTGCTGGCCGGGGTCTTCGGCGGTCTGGCGGGCATCGGCGGGTCGGTGATCATGCTCCCGGCGCTGGACCGGCCGCAGATCCATCACATGTACATGGCCGCGGCCATGCTGGTGAACATCGCCGTGGCGGTGCCCTCGACGATCCAGCACTACCGGGCCAAGGCCATCCGGCTGCCCTTCCTGCGGGTGCTGCTGCCGTCGGCGATCGTGGCGATCCTGGCCGGGGTGCTGCTCTCCAACCGCGTGGATGGCGAGGCGCTGCGCCGGGCGCTGGCGCTGTTCCTGGTGGTGTACTGCCTCTGGAACGTGCGCCGGATCATCCGGCCCCGGCGGCGGTCGGCCAGCGGGCAGGGGCGGATCGAGCGCGGGGGCCCGGCGCGTCTGGTGGTCAGCGGGACGGCGACGGGCCTGGTCGGCGGCCTGCTGGGGCTGGGCGGGGGCATCCTGATGGTCCCGCTGCTGCAACTGGTGTGCAACATGCGTCTGAAGAACGCGATCTCGACCAGCTCCGCGGTGGTGTGCGTCACTTCCATCTTCGGCGCGGCGACGAAGGTGGCGACGCTGCCCCAGCGGGGCGAATCGATGCACGACGCGGCGCTCTACGCGCTGCTCATGGCGCCGACGGCGGTGCTGGGGGCGCTGCTGGGGGCCAGGCTGACGCACCGGCTCCCGGTCGCCGCGGTGCGGACGGTGCTGACGTTCATGCTGCTGGCGGCGGCGATCCGGATGGTCAACTGAGGCGCGGGGGGAGCGGGATCGCGGGCTACCGTTCCAGACCCAGGGCCGAGCGGAGGGCGCGGGGCGCGAGGTCGACGACGAGGGGGAGGTGGTCGCTCACGCCGGTGTCGGTCCGGTCGAGGCCCATGCGGGCGAGCGCCTCATCGCTCATCCGCGCGGTGTCCAGCACGAAGGCCTGCACGACGTCCACGCTCGAGCCGCTGTAGAGCACGTAGTCCAGGCGTGCCGGGGGGAACTCGCTGGTGGGGTCGGACCAGGTGTCGAGGATGTTGTCGCCGAGGATGAAGGCGTCGGCGGTGTCGAGGGGCGAGCCGTCGGCGTCGAGGCCCTGGGCCAGCGCATCGAGGGGCGGTCGCGCCCCCACGAGGTTCATGTCGCCGGCGACGACGCGGATGGGCGCAGCGGCTTCATCCATGGCGAGCTTGAGCGCGAAGTTGATCACCTCGGCCTCGGCCAGGCGGCGGCGGTCGCCATCGCCGGTGGCGGGGGCGTCGCCGGCGAGCTGGACGCTGGAGACGGCGACGGGCCCGACGGGGGTGGCGACCAGGCCGCCGACCCAGCGGATGGCGGGCGAGGTCTCGTCCCCGCCGCTCGGGTCCTCGACGGAGATGCGTCCGGGGCCCAGGGGCTCGATGGGGTGGCGGGCGATGATGGCCACGCCCTGGCCGGAGGAGGTCCGGGCGTACCACTGGCGGTCGCCCGCGGGGCCGGTGCCGACGACGGCGGTCATCCAGGCCACGAGGTTGGAGGCGTCGGCGCCTTCCCACTCCTGCACGACGATGATGTCGGGATCGATGACCTGGAAGAGGCGCGAGAACGGGCTGACGCTGTCCATCGGGGCGCCGTCCCGGACGTTGTAGGTCATGACGCGGACCGCGCCGGGCTCCTTGGCCGGGACGATGGCGCCGACGGGCGCCGGGGCGGCGGCGGCGGGGGGCAGCTGGAACGTCTCGGGGTCGGACCAGCCGATGATCTGTCCCCCCGCATCGGTGAGCGTGAACATCGCGCGGCCCGTGCCGGGCTCGGTCGAGCCCAGGCCCGCGACGATGGCCGGGCCGACGGCGGGGTCGGGGTGGCGAGAGAGGCGCAGCTCGAACTGGCCGGAGGTGTGCGTGGGGGCGTAGTTGAGGCCGACCTGGGCGTGGGTGAGGTCGGTGCGCCGGCCGTCGGATTCGAGCCCGAAGAGGGTCACACCCGACCGGGCATCGGCGCCCTCGGCGGGGGGGGAGAACATGACGACGAGGTCCACGCCGAGCGCGCCGGCCGCCTCCGGGTAGGGCATGACGAGGCCGGTGCTCGTATCACCATCGGCATCGAGCCAGAGCGCGAGCGACTCCTGGGTGCCCTGGGCGCCGGGCTCCTCGATGATGACCTTGAAGTACAGGTGCTGGTCGTCGGCCCGGACGGCGACATCCTCGGACCACTCGTTGAGCTGGGCGTCGAGCGCGATGGCCTCGGCGCGGTGGGCCCTGCGGCCCGCGCACCCGGCGGCGAGCAGGGCGGCGAGGGTGACGGCGCCGGCAAGGGTGGCGAGGCGGAGGGGAGCGGCGGGGGTGGTTGTCATGGGGGTGATTTATCGCCTATCCGGGTGTGTTTGGCAACTGGCGGCGGTGGCGGCCCGGGGGGGGATCGGGGCGCGGGTCGGCCTACGCCCCCTTGAGGATCGCCTCGTCGATGGCGATGGTCTTGCCTTCGGTGACGGCTCGATGGGCCAGGATCCCGACGATCGTGGCCCGGAGGCCCTCCTCGGCCGAGCAGGCCACGGGAGTCCCTTCGACGATGCTGCGGACGAAGTCCTCGAGGGCGTAGTAGAGGGACGGGTTGGGGAGGCCGACGCCCTCCTTGAGCTTGCCCTGGGCGGCGAGCTTGGTCGCGTCGGCGATGAGGGTGATGCCCTCATCGTTGTGGAACTGCTGGCGGTTCGCGTACACCTCCCAGCCCTGGGTGGGGGAGTCGGCTTCCTTGAACATCCAGCCGGCGTTCCAGGCGAGCTTGATGGAGGCGTTGGAGCCGTGGAAGACCTCGTAGCGGCCCTCGAAGGAGTTGGCGAGCGTGGCGTGGTACTGGAGCACCGCGCCATCGTCGAAGGCCAGGTCGCAGTGGACCGTGTCGGCGATCTTGCGCCCGTCGTTGTGCAGGCGGATGGAGCCCGTGCCGGAGACGGCCCGGGGGTAGCGCCCGAGGTACCAGTGGACGACGTCGAACTGCTGGGCGCCCATCTCGCCGGGGAGGCCGAGGGAGACCTCGGGATCGAGGGCCCAGTTGAGGGCGCGCTCGCGTGCGGGGTCGGAGGAGGGCACGCGCCAGGTGGTC
>CAYWOF010000450.1:0-3201 GCA_964459825.1 uncultured Phycisphaeraceae bacterium
GCGCCGAGCTGGGCGCACTGGCGGTCGAGGCGGGCGACGGTGTTCGCGATTTCCGCGCGGACCATTTCGCGGTAGCTCTGGCGAAGCCGGTGTACGGCGACGCTCACCGCGCCGGGCGTCATCTGTAATCGGGCAGCCACGGGGGTGTAGTCGCCGGCATCGGAGGGCTGGAAGCCGGTGATGGTGAGGTGGGCCTCGGTGGCGCCCGAGACGGTCCCGCCGCCGGACGAGGCACCGCCGGGGCCGTTAGCCACGGGGATGCCGTTGCGGCGCCATTGGTAGTAGAAGGTGCCGAAGACGTCGTAGCCGGACGCGGGAGTGACGGAGAGACGCGCTTCGGAACCGACCGACAGCTCGCGCGACTCGGGGTGGCGCGCGACCCAGGGTTTGCCGGTGTCGGTCCAGCGGGCCCAGTATCCAGAGCCGTGCACACCGGCCCGATCGAAGCTGCCCCCGACCAGCAACTCACCCCCGTCAAGCACGGCCAGGGCTTCCACGACCGGATTCTGACTGGAGATGATGTGGCCGCTGAGTCCGCCACCGAGCGCGGCCCACGCGTTGCCATCCCAGCGCGCGATTGCCAGGATGTCGAGCACGCCGGCGTTGGTGAACGATCCCCCGGCGACGATGCTTCCATCCGGCAAGACGGCGAGCGCGTGGACGGTCCCGTTTACGCCCGCGCCCAGGGCGCTCCAGGTCGCTCCATCCCATCTCGCGACACGACTGGCGGGCACTCCTCCGGCAAGCGTGAAGCCGCCGCCGGCGATGAGCTCGCCCGCGCCCGTCACGGCCAGGGCGTGGACGTTCGCCAGCGAGCCCCCGGTCATTCCGGCTCCCATCGGCTCCCAGCAGCCTTCCACCAGCTCTGCGATCCGCGTGGCCCCTCCCGTTCCCGTGGTCGTGAAGGCTCCGCCCGCGACGAGATGCCCGCTGGGCAGCACCGCCAGTGCGCTCACGTAGGCGTTCATCCCGCCGCCGACGGGCGTCCACACCTGCCCGTCCCAGCGGGCGATGTACTCCGCGGGCGCCCCGCCGGCCAGGGTGAACGACCCGGCCGCCACCAGGTCGCCCTCGGGCAGCACCGCGAGCGCCTCGACCGCGCCGTTCATCCCCGATCCCAGCGGGGACCAGCCCGACCCGTTCCAACGGGCGATGCGCTTCGCGGGCGCCCCGGCGGCGGTAGCGAACGACCCGCCGGCGACCACATCTCCGTTGGGGAGCGTTGCCAGCGCCCGCACCGTCGTGCCCGACGGGCCGAAGCCGGACCCGATGTGCCCCCAATCAGTGCCGGTCCAACGCGCGATCGAGTTGACCGCTTGTCCAGCGCCGTAGACAAACCGACCGCCGATGACGGCACCCCCATCGGGAAGTGGATGCACGGCGTAGACGTCGTCGTTGACGCCCCTGCCAACCGGCGACCAGGCCACGCCAGTCCACCGACCGATCGAGCGGACGCGCACCGTGCCCGCGAACTCGAACGAGCCGCCCACGAGCAGCTCGCCTCCCGGAGTGCGCGACAGCGACTCGACCGCCGGGGTACCGACGCCCACGATGCCGGAAGCAAAGTCGCTCCACGCAACGCCGTCCCAGAGCGCCAGACTTTGGACCGGCACGCCGCCCGCCCAGGAGAAGGAGCCTCCCGCCACGAGTTGGCCCCCCGGGAGCAGGGCTAGCGATTTGACGAAGATCGCGCTCGAGGGAACCCCGTTCCCGATGCCCCCGCCCATCGACGACCAGGCGGCCCCGTTCCACATCGCGATGCGGTCGGCGGGGATGCCACCCGCGTGGCTGAAGTTTCCTGCCGCGACTACCTCGCCGCCGGGCAGAACGGCCAGCGCGTAGACCGTGGCGGGATTCTCGTAGTAGGTGCTCGTCAGCCCCGCCCCGAGCGCCGACCAGGTCGCGCCGTCCCAGCGTGCGATGCACTTGGCGGGCACCCCACCGGCGAAGGCAATGCGTCCCGCCGCGATGATGTCTCGGTTCGGCAGCACGGCGACGGCATGAACCACACCGGTCACCGACGTGGTGACCGGCGACCAGGTGGTGCCGTCCCATCGCGCCACGCCGTACGCCGCCCCCGCCAGCAGATTCCCTTCCAGGTCCAGCGACAGCGCGGTCGCTCCCATGGGGTACCACCCAGCGCCCCAGGTTGCCCAGGAGACGCCGTTCCAGCGGGCGAGGTAGTTCACGCCCGTTCCGCCGATGTCGGTGAAGCTCCCCGACGCCACCAGTTCGCCGTTGGGGAGCACGAGCAGATCGGAGACTTGCGCGTTTGCACCCATCGATTCCCAGTGCGATCCCGTCCAGCGCGCCAGGTAGCTCATCGCCGCACCACCGATCCGCGTGAACGTGCCCCCGACCACGACATCGCCGCCGGGCAGCTCAACCGCGGCGAGAATCCGTCCGGGTGTGCCCGGCGGCACCTGCTCTGCGCTGTACAACCACCGCGGCTCGCACTGGGCGCGAACCGAGCAGGCCGCCAGGAGCACGACGGTCAGGGCGATGCGCGTGGGCATGGGGAGGCCCTCCCTGCGGATCAACCCACAGCCTACCAGCGGGAGCGGGGTACGCCAAGCGAATCCGGACTATTGAGACCGATTCTCATCGGCAGGCCGGGATGGGGGCCCGGGCTTGCGCCCGGGCCTCGGTTGAACAGGCCCCTGCCGCCTCCGTCAACATCCGAGAGCGAACTTCGTCTGGAAGCAGACGAAGTCGTTGACATTGAGCGTCCCCCCGCCATCGCAGTCGGCGTAGGGATCGCCGAGGGCGAACTTCGTCTGGAAGCAGATGTAGTCGTTCACGCTCAGCGTCGGGCCCCCGCCCGGGCCCTTGCTTCCATCGCAGTTGGGATAGCAGGCCGTCGGACATTCGAGGAACCACGTGTCGCCCGCGTTGGGGCCGCTGGTGGCGCCGCCGTGGATGACGATCCGGTCGCGCTGGGAGTCGTAGGTCATGCCGTACGAGTTTCGCGCCGAAGGGGGCGTGCCCGTGACGGCGAGCTCGGTCCACGCCGAGCCATCCCACTCCCACAGGTCGTTGCGCTCCCCGGTGTCGGTCTGGCCGCCGAAGAGGATGATCCGGGCGCGTGTGGCGTGGTAGACCATGGAGGCGCCGATGCGCGGGCCGGGCCCGGTGGTGGCCGCGAGCGTCCACGAGGCGCCGTCCCACTCCCAGGTATCGCCGAGGCGATCGAACTTGTGG
>CAYWOF010000451.1:0-3195 GCA_964459825.1 uncultured Phycisphaeraceae bacterium
CTTGCTCGGGGTCCACCGCGTCGGCGTCGGCGACCAGCGAGACCGACTCGAGGTAGGCGTGCAGCACGCGCAGAAGGGCCGAGGTCCCCGCCGGCGGCGCGTCCTCCTCGACCGGCTCGTACCCCTTCTGGAACTCCGCGGCCGAGGAGACCAGCTCGTCCAGGTTGTCCAGGCGATCGGTGTCGGTCTCCGCCCGGCTGGCCGCGGCCTGCTGCTCGTACATCTTCCGCAGCCCCGACCCCACGATGACGCGGTCGACCAGCTCGGTCAGCGACGCCGGCGCCTCCTGGCCGATGAGCGGCCCCTGGCCCGTGACCCCGTCGAGGAAGGCGACGAAGGCGGCCACCGACTGGCGCGCCCGCGGCGTGAGCTCGCCCTCCCCCGCCGGCGCGGAGCGCATCGCCTCCAGGAGCGTGACACCCTTCGCGGCCGCGGCCCGCTCCAGCCGCGCCAGGGTCGTGTCGCCGATGCCGCGGGCGGGCGTGTTGACAATCCGAGCCAGCGACACCTCGTCGGCGGCGTTGGCCACCACCCGCAGGTAGGCCAGGGCGTTCTTGATCTCCTCGCGCTGGTAGAACGCCGTCCCGCGGACCATGAGGTACGGGATCCCGGCGTCGCGCAGGGCGTCCTCGACGACGCGGCTGAGGGCGTTGTTGCGGTAGAACACCGCCATCTCGCGCCACGCCAGCCCCGAGCGGCCGGGCGCCGAGGCGGACGCGCCCCCCGACCCCCGACCCTCGTGCAGCCCCCTCAGCCAATCGACCACCAGGCGCGCCTCGTCGTGCTCGTCGCGACAGCGGACAACCTCGATGGGCGTGCCGCCGGGACGGCGCGTGAAGAGGTCCTTGTGCTTGCGGCGGATGTTGTGGCGGATGAGCCGGTCGGCGACGGCGAGGATGGGGGCGGTTGACCGGAAGTTCTCGCCCAGCGGGATCACGGTGGCGCTCGGGTACACCTGCTCGAAGTCGAGGATGTTCGAGATGTCGGCGCCGCGCCATGCGTAGATCGAGTTGTGAACGACCACGCCTCCGGCAACGAAGTTCCTGGTTCCGGGGATCGAGAGGTCGTAGACCGGGCCTTCGTGGTCCTCCCAACTCACCTCCGCAACCACGTCTTCCACAACCTCGCCGGCACGGTGCACCGGCACGACCATCCCCGGACGGATGTGACTGGCCGGCATGAACTGGAAGGCCTTGGACGGGGTGAGGCGGATGCGCGGGATCACCGACATCTCCGGGTGGAGCGACCGGATGTCGTGGGCCAGCGCGAACGCCTCCTCATATTCCTTGCGAGACGTCTCAATCCTCCACGTCCCCCGGACGCCGTCCCGCACGCGGAATCGGCCCGTCGCGGCGGCGCGAAGCGCAGGATCGCTCGTGACGAATTGGACCCGGTGCTCGTGCCAGGGGCGCGAAGCGTACGGGCGCGGCCCCCCGAAGATCGTGCAAAGGACGTTCAGCCGCGCCCACGCGGGGCCGGTCGGCCCGGCGGTTCGGGTCGCTGCGCCCGGGCGGTGATGGGGAAAGGCCGGGTCCATCCGCAGGTCGGCCAGGAGGCGTTCGGCCCCCGCCCGCGAGTCGATCCCACCGTACAGGCGGTCGATCCACTCCTGCGTGATCGACATGCGCCTTCCCCGCGCGAAGAACACCATGCTCGGGACGCCGTAGCGCACAGAGTAGGAGTGTTCGTGGTAGCGGGCCTCGGCGTCAGAACCGGCCGCCCGGAGGATCCAGACCGCATCGGCCACCTCCTGGTTCGTGCGTACCTGCAGCCCCGAGACGATCTTGCCGTCCTTGCTGGCCCGAACGCCGCGGGTCGTGCCGATGCGCCACCCCATCCCGCGCTTCCACATGAGGTACGTGTAGTGGAGAGAGGGGTCGGCGCGGAGTCGCCCGAACACCATGTGATTGGGGGTCGCGCGCAGCACGCAGCCGCCCGACGTCTTGATGCACAGGATGGGCTCTCGGTTCTGACGCCGCATCACTTTCTCGACCGGCATCCGGGCCGTTCGACCCCAGCCCGCGCCGGAGATCACCTGGTCCCCGGCCTTCAGCTCCTCCACCGGCCGGGGGCCTTGCGGAGTCGCGATTGGCGTGCCCGCGGGGAGGCACTGGTCCGGGTCGCCCACGACGCAGATGTGCGGCGAGGGCGTCCCCTCCACCCGCTCGCCCGCCAGCAGCGTCGCGATCTGGAACTGCGCCCGGTTGGTGTCCTGGTACTCGTCGATGAGCAGGTACTGCCAGCGCCCGCGGCACTCCTCGCGCACCGCCGCGCTCGTCCGCAGCGTCTTCGCGGTGAGCAGGAGCAGGTCGTCGAAGTCCACGGCGTTGGCCGCGCGCAGGGCCTTCTCGTAGGCCGCGTAGATCTTGGCGAAGGCGCGCGCCCGGAAGTCGTGGGCGCCGGCCGCGAAGGCGGCGCTGTCCTGCAGCGCGTTCTTGGCCCGCCCGACGACCTCCAGCGCCGCCCGCGCCGGGAAGTTCTCCCTGGACATCTCCAGCGCCTCGATGACCTTCTTCATCAGGTCGGTCTGGTCGGCCGCGTCGTAGATCGTGAAGTCCGCCTTCAGGCCCGGCACCGACTCGGCGTGGCGGCGCAGCAGCCGGGCGCACAGCGAGTGGAAGGTCGTGACCACCAGCCCCCGCGTCTGCCGCGTGTCGGCCGCCAGCAGCTCCTCCACCCGCCGCCGCATCTCCGCCGCCGCCTTGTTCGTGAACGTGAGCGCCAGGATCGACCACGGCGGGACGCCGCAGCGGATCAGGTGGGCGATGCGGCGCGTGATCACCCGCGTCTTCCCCGACCCGGCCGCGGCCAGCACGAGCAGGGGCCCCTCGGTGTGCAGCACGGCCCGCGCCTGCGGCTCGGTCAGGTCGGCCAGCAGCGGGTCGGTGTTCCGGGGGGCGAGGCTCTCGTCCGTGAGGGGCATCGGGCGATCGTATCGCCCGCGTGTTTCTCATGACGGCGGCGGCTCGCCGCCCTGGTCCTCGCGCGCGCCCTCGCGCGCCACTTCCTCGGCGCCCGAGAAAGGCCCCGGCGCCCGCGTGATGAGCTGGACCCCCGGCGGGAGATGGGCGTTCACCTGGCCCACCACGTCGCCCGCCACGCGCCGGGCAAAGAGCGTGCGCTGCGTCTTGCCCATGATCAGCGTGTCGCACCCGAAGGTGACGGTGTAGTCGAGGATCTCGCTGGCGATGTCCG
>CAYWOF010000452.1:0-3185 GCA_964459825.1 uncultured Phycisphaeraceae bacterium
AACGTGACTCACCTACGCCGCCATCCACTTCCAACTATGAATGGGACACGCTCCGATCTGGATGTCCATCCGACGGAGTACGGACCCAAGCTTCAGCCGACACTTCAAGATAATCGGGTGTGGCGACCCTGATCCTGTTTGTTTCCCCTGGAAGGAGACTTACGGACTCGGCTACGGATTATGGGGCGACTACAGCGGTACCGCCGCCGATCCCTCGAGCCCATGCGCGTTTTGGGCATTTCATGTGCGATGCCAAGACCCACTGCCAGCACAGGGCTTTCAGATCTGGCGGACCGAAGTCGGCCAGGTGTATGGTTGTGGCCCGTAATATAACACGGACCTTCGGGTGCGCGCTTATTCCCGCGCCTGGTCCACGGTGTAGTTGGGCGATTCCTTGGTGATGCGGATGTCGTGGGGGTGGCTCTCGACGACGCTGGCGGCGGAGACGCGGGTGAAGCGAGCGTCGCGCCGGAGCTCGTCGATGGTGCGGCAGCCGCAGTAGCCGAGGGTGGAGCGGAGCCCGCCGACCATCTGGTAGACGAACTCGGCGAGGGGGCCGCGGTAGGGGACGAGGCCCTCCACGCCCTCCGGGACGAACTTGAGGACGGGCTTGCCGTCGGGCCCGAGCTTGTCGGCCTGGCGGTAGCGATCGGCGGAGCCGGCGAACATGGCGCCCTCGGAGCCCATGCCGCGGTAGCTCTTGAAGCGGCGGCCGCCGCTGATGACCAGCTCGCCGGGGGACTCGTCGAGGCCGGCGAAGAGGGAGCCCATCATGACGGCGCTGGCGCCGGCGACGAGGGCCTTGGCGATGTCGCCGCTGGAGCGGACGCCGCCGTCGGCGATGACGGGGACATCCTGGCCGGTGGCGGCGACGCCCTCGAGGGCGTTGAAGATGGCGCTGATCTGGGGAACGCCGACGCCGGTGACGATGCGGGTGGTGCAGATGGAGCCGGGCCCGATGCCGACCTTGACGGCGTCGGCGCCGGCGTCGACGAGGTCGCGCGCGGCCTCGGCGGTGGCGATGTTGCCGGCGATGACGTCGATGGGGAAGCGCTGCTTGATGGCGCGCACGGTGCGGAGGACGTTCTCGGAGTGGCCGTGGGCGGTGTCGACGGTGAGGACATCGGCGCCGGCCTCGACGAGGGCGGCGGCGCGCTCGAGCTGGTCGACGCCGACGGCGGCGCCGCAGAGGAGGCGCCCGCGGGCGTCGGTGACGGCGCGGGGGAACTGGGCGAGGCGCTCGATGTCGCGCATGGTGATGAGGCCGGCCAGGCGCATCTGGTCGTCGACGAGGAGGAGCTTCTCGACCTTGGAGCGGTTGAGGATGATCTCGGCCTGCTCGAGGGTGGTCGTGGGGGGCGCGGTGATGAGGTTCCTGGCGGTCATCACGCGGCTGACGGGGGTGGCCTCGTCGCCGCCGAACTTGAGGTCGCGCCGGGTGAGGATGCCCAGGACCCTGCCCTTGGAGCGGAGGGCGGTGGCGCCATCCTCGGTGACCGGGAAGCCCGTGACGTTGTGCTGGCGCATCAGCTCGCGGGCGCGCCCGACGGTGTCGGTGGGGCCGAGGGTGACGGGGTCGAGGATGATGCCGTTGGCGGAGCGCTTGACCTTGGCGACCTCGCGGGCCTGGGCCTCGATGGAGAGGTTCTTGTGGATGATGCCGATGCCACCCTCCTGCGCCAGGGCGATGGCGAGGGCCGACTCGGTCACCGTGTCCATGGGCGCCGAGACGAGGGGGATCTTGAGCCGGACGCGGCGCGTCAGGCGCGTGGCGGTGTCGGCCTCGGCGGGCATGACGGCGCTGCGCCGCGGGATGATGAGCACATCGTCGAAGGTGATGCCCTCGGCGACGATCTTCGGGACCGGGGCGGGGGTCGGCGCGGGCTGGCCGGCGCGCGAGGGGGTCGCGATGGACGGGGCGGCCGGGCCGATGGGGTTGGGCGGGGGGGAAGAGGCCGGGCGGGTGGCGGTCGCCATGCTAATTAACCCGGCCCGAGGGGGCGGGGTCAAGCCGCCGGCCCCCGATGGTCCCGGTCGTGCGGCTAGGCTTGGCCCATGCCCATCGCCACCACCGCCCCCATGGAGCCCAGCGCGAGCCCCGCGGCGCTGCCGGTCTATCGGCGCGGGCCGGAGCTGGGGGCGGCACGCCTGGAGGCGGAGGAGTGGCTGCTCACCGACGGCCTCGGCGGGTACTCGATGGGCACGGTGCTGGGCCTGCCCACGCGCCGGTACCACGCCCTGCTGGTGGGGGCGCTGACGCCCCCGGTGCGCCGGATGGTGGCCCTGAGCCACCTCTCCGAGACGCTGGTGGTCATGGCGGGGTCGGACCGGGAGCGCCCGATCGATCTCGCCTCGTTCCGCTTCGCGGGGGAACGGGGGACGATCGATCACCCGCGCGGGCACGAGCACCTGGTGCGGTTCGAGAAGGACGTGAGCTGCCGCTGGACCTACCGCGCCGGCGATGTCGACCTGACGCGCACGGTGCATCGCTATCGCGGGCGGAGCGCCGTCGGCGTCCGGTACACGGTGCGGGCGCGCGAGGGCGTGGCGCGCCTCGTGGTCCATCCGCTCGTCGCCCTGCGGGACTCGCACGGGGAGTTGCGCGCCGGGCCGGAGGGCGTGGGGCATGGCGGCGGGGAGTCGGGGGCGTTCCGGGTCGAGACGGCCGGGCGCCAGGTGACGGTGCGCCGGGAGGGGGGCAGCCCCCTGCGCGAGGTGCGCCTGGCGGCCGATTCGGGCTGGTTCGATCAGGACGCACGCTGGTGGTACCGCTTCCATTACAGCCTGGAGCGCGAGCGCGGATACGCCCACGTGGAGGACCTGTACTCGCCGGGCGGGTTCGCGATCCAGGTGCGCCCGGGCGCGGAGGCGACGTGGACGCTGACGGCCTGGATGGACGCCCAGCCGCCGCCGCCCCTCGAGCAGGACGCGGCCGCCAGCTTTCACGATGTGGGCCGAACCCTCGGCTCCGTCGTTTCCCATCCCGGTCAGGACGACTCCCACCGACGAGGTCCCGAAGGCGGAGGCCACCGAGGACAGCAAGAGGTCTCCAGACGGGCACCAGCGGGCCCCCCGGCCGTCGTCCCTCACGCCGGGGAAGACGTCTCCGCCGCTCCGAAGCAGTTCCAGGTGCAGTCCTCCGGGGGCGATCAATGCCGAGAAATTGGCGAGAGCTGTACGACGAT
>CAYWOF010000453.1:0-3167 GCA_964459825.1 uncultured Phycisphaeraceae bacterium
CCCCGTCACCGGTGAACAGCGGCGCCAGCGTGTACGCGGTGTGGATCACCCGCGCCAGCGTCTCCGCCCGGTCCCGCGCTGCCGACGGATGGAGGTGGTGGCGCACCGCCTCCACCAGCACCTCGGGCAGCGACCAGTCCGCCAGCAGCTCGGCGCCGAACTCCGCGTGGTCGGTCCCCACGTGGGCCCGCTCGGCCTCGGCCAGCGCGCCCGTCGCGCCCGCCGCCTCCAGCGCGCGCGCGTAGTCCTCGGGCACCCCCTGCGCCAGCGCCAGACGCCCGATCTTCGCGAGCAGGCCCGCCGTGAACGCCTCCTCCGGCTCCGCACCGAACGGCTGGCGCGCGACCGCCCGCGCGATCACCGCCGCGGCGCACGCCTCGCGCCAGTACCTCTGGAGGTCGAACGCCGGACAGCCGGACCTCGTCTCCGGCGACGCCAGCGAGAACCCCAGCGCCGCCAGCTTCACCGAGCGGATCCCCATGAGCAGCACCGCGTCGCGGATGCTCGTCACCTCCCGATTCACCCCCGTGCCGGCCGAGTTGGCGAACTTCAGCAGGCGCGCCGAGAGCGCCGGGTCCAGCGCGATGGCGTCCGCGATCTCCTTGGTCCCCACGTCATCGTTGCGGCACAGATCGAGCACGCGCAACGCCGTCCCCGGCGGCGACGGGAGCCGCTTGGCCGACTTGAGCCGGGCGAAGAGCTGGGACGCGTCCTGGTCGGGCATCGCCTCGTCCGCTCCTTCAGGCCGCCTGGCGCCGGGCCCCCGACGACTGGCTCTCCTGCCCCAGGAAACGCCCCAGGGCGCCGAAGACCGCGCCCGGCGGCGCCGCGTCCGCCAGCACCAGCGCCTCGGCCGTCTCCACGGCGCTCCGCACCTGCTGCACCCGCACCAGCGCCTCCACCTGGACCCGCGTCAGCACCCCCATCGCCGCCGCGATCTCGCCGAACGGCCGGTGCTCCCGACGCTGCTCGGACAGGATCAGGTCCACGTCGTCCCCGCTGACCAGCCCGTAGCTGAACGCGATCGAGCCGATCGGCTCACGCATCTTCCCGGTCCGCTCGCGCACCCGCGCGGCCTGATCGGGCGTGAGCACCCGCTCGGCCGCCAGGAACTCCAGAAAGTCCATCTCCATGGATGCCCCTTCCCGTTGGAGCGCACGCGCCCCCCGCCCCGGCGCCGCCCCGATCCCTCCTGTATCGGCCGTGAACGAGGGCCAGACCATTCGGCCCGGCCGGGACCCGCAAAGTGGCGCGCGCGGGGAACCGTCGGCCCGGACGCGCGGGTTATTTCGGACCTCGCGGGCGCCGGGTCCCCTATCGCACCCGGTAGACCCGCCCCCTCCCCTCGGGCGCATCGCCCCGGCTCTCGCGCGAAGCCGTGAGCACGATGTCCCGCCGCCCATCGCCCACTCGCCATGGAATCGCTCCTTCCGCCCCGCGCCGGGCGCTCCGCGCCGAGCCGCTTCGAGGGGCCGCGGTCCCATGCGTCCTTGCCGTCCCGCGTGAAGCCACGCGGCGGGGCGGGGGGGGCGGTGGAATCCCTAGCCATGCGCACACCGGCTCCCCCCCCCCATATTCAGGATAACTGGATAGACATATTCATTGTTCCCGCCTACTGTCCTCGGGCGTCCCCTCGCCCCCACGCACGTACCAAACCGGAGGTCCACCCAATGCCCACGATCACCCCCACCGCCGACTCCCCCGTCGGACTGCTCGTGGCCCACCGCCCCGCCCGCGCTCGCATCCTCGAGCGGCTCGGCATCGACTACTGCTGCGGCGGCCGCAAGACGCTCGCCCAGGCCTGCACCGAGAAGCACCTCCCCCTCGCCGACGTGCTCCGGCAGCTTGACGCCGCCCCCGCTCCGGAGGGCGCCGACCGCGACTGGACGAGCGCCGCCATGTCCGAACTCGCCGATCACATCGAGGCCACCCACCACGCCTTCCTGCGCGACGAGCTTCCGCGCGCCCGGCACCTCATCACCAAGGTTCTCGCCGCCCACGGGCGCCGCCACCCGGAGCTCGACTCCCTCTCCCAGGCGTTCGATGCCTTCGCCGACGAGCTCACCGACCACATGCTCAAGGAGGAGCGCGTGCTCTTCCCCTGGGCCCGGAGGCTCGAGACCGGCCAACCCAGCGTCTCCACGCCCCCCTGGAGCGTCCAGCGCCCGGTGGACTGCATGATCCACGAGCACGAGGCCGCCGCCCGGGCCCTCGCGCGCATGCGCGAGCTCACCCGCGATTACACGCCTCCCCCGGACGCCTGCCCGACCTATCGTGCCATGTTGGATGCCCTCGCCTCCATCGACCGCGATCTGCGCACCCACGTCCACCTGGAGAACAACATCCTCTTCCCCGCGGCGATCCACGCCGAAGCCGCCCGCGCCCGGCCGACCAAGGGCGCCCCGTCCCCCGAGGCCGCATGACCGACCCGGCCCTCGCTCCCTGGCGCCCCGACCACATCGCCATCATCGGCGCCGGCACCATGGGCACCTGCCTCGCGGCCCTCCTGGGAGCCGTCGCCCCCGTCATGGTCGTGTGCCGCGACCCGGCCCGGGCCGCCAATCTCTTCGAGCACGGCGCCCGCGTCCGCGGGCTCCTCGACGCCCACTCCCGCCCGATCCTGGTCCGCGCCATCGCCGACCTCCCCGCCGTCGGGGGTGCCTCCCTCGTCTTCGTCACCACCAAGACCACCGCGATCCCCTCCGTCGCCGAGGAGCTGGGCCCGCTCCTGGCGCGCCTGGGCGCGGGCGGCGCCCGCCCCTTCGTCGTCAGCTTCCAGAACGGCATCGAGCCCGGGCGCCAGCTCATGCAGATGCTCCGCGACGATCGCGTGCTCCGCATGGTGCTCAACCTCGGCGCCACCCTCGACCCCGATGGCGCCGCCCGCGTCACCCTCGCGGATCCTCCCCACGCCATCGGCTGCCTCGACCCGTCCCACGAGGGGCCCTGCCGGGCCATCGCCGACCTCCTCACCCGCGCCGGGCTCGCCACCCGGTTCGAGCCCGCCATCGAACGCCGCGTCTGGGAGAAGGGCCTGGTCAACGCCGCCATGAACCCCGTGGCCGCGCTCGTCAACGCCGAGGTCGGTGAGGTCCTGGACTCCCCGGCCCGCGCCATCGTCGAGGCGCTCCTGCGCGAGGGCCTGGCCGTGGCCCGCGCCGAGGGCC
>CAYWOF010000454.1:0-3167 GCA_964459825.1 uncultured Phycisphaeraceae bacterium
GTCTCGAGCATCGTCTCGTGCGGCGCGCCGTGCATCCAGACGGAGTTGGTGGCCGGTCCCCAGATGAGCGGGTCGAGCGTGGCAAAGTCATCGGAGAAGAGGACGGTCTGGGCCGCGGATGGGGCGCCGCCGGTCAGCGCGATCAGAGCCAGAGCCTGGAACGTCCGCACGTGGCCATCCTACCGCGCTCGGCTCGCGCCGCACGCGGAAATCCCCCGGCCCCGGCGCGCCGCCGGCGCCCGCCGGCCGCCCGTCGGGAGCGTTCGAGGGGCGCGCGCCGGACCACCCGTCCGGCCGGTCCTGGCCTAACAGCCGAGCGCGAATCGCGTCTGGAAGCAGATGAAGTCGTTCACGTTCCGGACCCCATCGCCATCGCAGTCCGCGTAGGGAGCCCCCAGCGCGAACCGTGTCTGGAAGCAGATGAAGTCGTTGACGTTCAGCGCCCCGGACCCATCGCAGTCGGCGTAGCACCCCTCGGGCGGCGCCCAGACCGCGATCATGCGCGGCGCCACGCCCTGGGTGCCGACCAGCCCGCCGTTGGGCGTGAGCGTCCCGTTGGCGTGGATCGTGAACGAGTAGAGCCCCGTCGGCCCGTCGAAGTTGTCCGTGAGCAGGAGCAGGTCGCCCAGCACCTGCACGTCGCCCAGCGAGCCCTGCAGCCCGGTGTCGAACATCGCGCCCGTCGGCGTGATCGCGCCCGTGCTCGGCTCGACCGCGAACATCCGCGTCGTCGCGTCCGTCCCGTGGCCCACGAAGAGGAACCGGTCATCGGCCGAGAACCGGGCGAGCTTGGGCGAGGTACCCGGGCTGACAAAGGGCGAGCCGGGGATGGCGTCGAGCCCCCCCGTCGCCGGCTGGATGGTGAAGCCCAGGATCGCCCGCCCCCCGGCGCTGATCCCGCCCCCCGCGAAGAGCCAGCGCCCGTCGGAGCTCACGCCCGCGTCGAGCGGGTACGCGCCCGTCGGGGGCGCGCCCAGCAGCGTCAGCGTCCCGTCCGGCTGGATCGCGAACGCCGAGAGCGCGTAGCCCGTCGAGTCCGAGGCCCACAGGATGCGGTTGGCAGCATCGAGCGTCAGGTAGGCCGTGAACGAGCCCGTGGGCTCGCGATCGATCTCGGTGAGCGTCGGGCCCGGCGCGCCCCACCGGTACACGATGACCTCGCTGGGGAAGTCCGTGCGCGTCACGGCCAGCGCATCGTCGGCCAGCCACTGCACGTCCAGCGGGCTGTCGTCCGTGGTGAAGGTCCCCGCGATGCTCATCGTCGCATCGCCGTGGACCTCGAGGATCGTCACCCGCTCGACGGTCTGGCTCTCGGTCGTGTGCCCGACGGCCAGCCACCGCCCGCCGGGCGCGAGCGAGACGCAGTACGCGTTCGTGCCGGGGTGGTACACCTGCGAGTTGGGGCGCGAACCCGTCACCACCCTGGCCACGAACTGCGGCACGCCGCCCGCGTCGAAGACGAACGAGCTGACGCTCCCCTCCAGGTTCCCGTTGTTGCCCACGAACGCGGCACGCTGCATCACCTGCGCGCCCGCGCTCGGAGCGCCCCCCGCCACGACGAGCACGCCGACCGCGAGCAGGGAACGGGGACCCATCGATACAGCGGGCGTCAATGGCATGGTCTCGCAACTCCTTGGTGGGACCATTCTAAGAGCGATCATCGCCCGGCGGAAGGTCCGCGAGGGGCTCCGGCCTCCGCGGCTCGGGGTTATCAGGCCCGGCGGAGGCTACCGTGCGCCGTGAGCGCCGAGGCGTACACGTTCGTGGGGCACGCCCAGCTCGAGCACGCCAACCCGCTCGGCGGGGCGGCGGTCGGGCGCGCTGTCGCGCACCTGCCGCTGGTCCGCGCCGATCGGTTCGTCGATATCGGCGCCGGCAAGGCGGTCCTGTGCATCCTCCTGGCCATGCGCGGCCTCGAGTGCGATGCCGTGGAGCGATCGAGCCTCATGGCGGCCGATGCCCGACGGCGCATCGCCGCCCTGCCGGACCGCGCCGCCGCGGCGCGGGTCACCGTGGTCGAACAGGATGCCGTCGAGTTCATCGGCCGCGTGCGCGACGGCCGCTACGCCGGCGCGGCCTGCATCGGCTCGACGCACGCCCTCGGCGGCCTCGTTCCGACCCTCGACGCCCTGCGCCGCATCGTGCGCCCCGCGGGCTGGGCGCTCATCGGCGAGGGGTTCTGGGAACGCCCGCCCTGCGCCGAGTACCTCAACGCCACGGGCATCGAGCCGGGTGAGTTCACGAGCCTCGCGCGCCTCGCCGACACCGCCCGGGCCCATGGCTGGGACGCCCATCAGACCCTCACGGCCGCCCCGGAGGACTGGGACGCCTACGAGGCCGCGCACGCCCGCGCCATCGAGGCCCACGCGTCGGCCGGCCCGGGCGATCCGGGCGCCGCCGCCATGCTCGCGCGAAGCCGCGCATGGCGCGAGGCCTACCGCCGCTGGGGACGCGGGACGCTGGGATTCGCCCTGCTCGTGTGCCGGGCGCGGCCGCTCAGTCCCGGGGGCGGTTGAAGCTCGCCCGCCGCAGCGACCCCGCCGACCCCCCGGTACACCCTGGCATGCGCGGAGGACGTCGGGTGGCCTGGTGCCTCGGCCTCGGTCTGCTGACGACCATCGGCATCGCGTGGGGGCTGGCCGCTCGCGGCGCCTACGGCTGGGGTTGGAGCGAGCGCTCGGGGGCCCGGCTGCGCGACCCCGCGCGCGGCGAGGACGCGGGCGAGATTCGCGCTCACCTCTTCGCCGGCCCGGGCTGGCGCATCGCCGAGGGGGTGGCCCGCGACCTGACGTACTTCCCGGAGGACCAGCCCGTTCCGACCCCCGACTCGGCCATCCCGCGCTGGGCCCGGCGCGCGGTCCTGCCGTGGCCCGCGGGATCGTCGCCCTGGCCGGCCCCGCAGCGCGGCGAGCGGCGTGTGGCCCGTGGCACGGGCTGGCCGCTCATCGCCCTTTGGCACGAGTACCGCTGGCTGCCCAAGCCGGGCGCGGGGCCGCCATACGGCGACTACCTCACCCCCGGCGGTATCCGCATCGAGCCCAACCGGGGCAACCCCGGCGCGTGGCCCGTGGACTACCCCCGCGCCCTGCCATGCCGCCCGGTCTGGTTCGGACTCGCGGCGGACACGGCGATCCGCGTCCTGGTCGTGCGCGGAGCCGGCAGGCACT
>CAYWOF010000455.1:0-3142 GCA_964459825.1 uncultured Phycisphaeraceae bacterium
CTCGACGAGCCGCTCGAAGAGGAGCGGGAAGAACTGCCGCTGCTCGACCCTGAACTACTCGACCCCGAGCTGCTCGGGCCAGAACTGCTCGAACCCGAGCTGCTCGACCCTGAACTGCTGCTGCTACTGGAGCACGGCGGCCCCGACTGCGGGTTGCCGATGCGGGCGATCGTCCAGGCGATGTGCTCCGTTTCGCGTTCGAACCTGGGCTGAATCCACAGCAGGTGCGCCGAGCCTTCGGGCCCGCTGCGGAGGAGCGTGGGGGTCGCCCCGCGCGATGTCGGCGAAGCGGTCGCACTCGTCCACCATGCTGTTCGGGCCCGACCGCCCGCGTAGCGCGGTCCTGGTGCAACCGCCCGCTCCCCCCCGCCCCTCAAGTCTTAATGACCCCGACGGGATTCGAACCCGTGTCGCCACCTTGAAAGGGTGGTGTCCTGGACCAGGCTAGACGACGGGGCCCACCCGCCGATTCTAGGGCCCGGCGCGCGGGCTCTGGGGCGTACGCGGCGTGTACGCCCGGCGCGCGCGCCGCCCCCGCCGGGAGATCCGCTCGGAGTCAAGCGCCGTCCCGCGCCGACCGATACCCGCGCGATGCTGCGCCGCAAGCCCGAGCCCTGGCCCTTCCGCTCTATCGGACGTCGCCTGCGCCCCAGCCCCTTCCAGAAGGGCCTGCTCTTCGGCGCCGGGGCCATGGCCTTCGTGCTCGCCGCGGCGACCTTCGAGCCGAGCCCGTCGGCCGCGGGGGATGCCCCGGGCCCGGCTCCGCGATCGGCCTCGCCGCGAGCTCCGTTCCGCGCCCGACCCCCGGCCGCCGGCGCGCCGTTGGGCGAGTTGATCGGCGGGCGCTACCTCGTGCGCATCACGCTCCTCCCGCAAGGGCCGCGCTACACCGTCTGCACTCCCGACGGCGAGGTGCTCGCCACGGACCTGCCGGCCGACGAGGTCTATCGCGACTTCCCGGATCTGGACCCCGCGGCCCTGCACCTGGGGCCGGACCACGGCCCCGGCACACCACTGATGCTGGCCGAGCCGACGGACCCCGGCTGACCCGGCCCGCACCGGGGGCACGGACGGGATTCTCCATAGCATCCCACGATGGTCATGAGACCCCAGCCGCCGGGGCCGGTTACGCCGTGGCCGCTCCCACCCGAGGCGTGCCGGGTGCTGCTCTTCGGAGGCGTGTTCGATCCCCCGCACGAGGCCCACGTCGTCCTCGCGAACGCGGCGCGCCACGCCCTCGGCCCCGACTGGTGGCTGCTGTACGTGCCCGCGGCCCGGTCGCCGTTCAAGGCCGGTGCGGGACACGCCGCGCCCGCGCACCGGCTGGAGATGCTGCGCCTTGCCACCCGCCACCTGGCGCGCTGCGCGATCTGGACCGACGAGCTCGATCGCGCCCCCGCGCCGGGCGCGAGCGGGGCGCCGAGCTTCTGGGTCGAGACGCTCGAGCGGGCCCGGACGGTCGCGCCGCGTGAGGCCGAGCTGCGATTCCTGATCGGCGCGGATCAGGCCGTCGAGTTCCAGCGCTGGCATCGGTACCGTGACATCCTGGCCCTCGGCGCGCCCGTGGTGCTGCTGCGCGCCCCCATCGACACCCCGGAGCGCCTGGCCGCGGGGCTGCGGGTCACCGGAGCCTGGTCCGAGGACGACATCGCCGCGTGGGTCGGGCGCGTGGTTGGCGGCCCGCTCTCACCGGCCAGCTCCACACGGACGCGGGGCGGGCTGGCCGGCGGCGATCTCGCGGCGTCGAGGGCGCTCGATCCCGCGGTCGCGGCGCACATCCTCCGGCACGGCCTGTATCGCGGCGGCCCGTGATGCGGGCGGTGTCGCCCCTAGCGCCCGGGCGGGCGCCGGCGCGCCAGGGCCATCAGCAGGTCGGCATGGCGCGCGCTGGCGCCCTGGTGCCCCCGGATGCACTCGCGTCCGCGCCGCACGAGCGTCGCCCGCCGGACCGGGTCGGCCAGCAGGTCCGCCAGCACGCGCCCGAGCGACTCGCGCGTGACCCGGACGATCCCGCCCTCGCGCTCCAGCGCCCCGACGATGGTCGCGAAGTCGCTCACCGCCGGCCCGATGACCGTCGGCCTGCCCAGGGCGATGGGCTCGATGGGGTCGGACCCGAAGAGATCGCCGAACGAGCGCCCGACCACGACGACGTCCGCCAGGCTGTACGCGGCGCGCAGCTCGCCGATCGTGTCGAGAAGGAACCGATCGGGCGGCGCACCGGCGTCGAGCGCGCGTCCGGGCGCCGATCGCCGGACACACCCCGGGAGCGCCGCCGCCGCCTCGTCGAACCGTTCGGGCTTGCGCGGAGCGCACAAGAGGCGCGCCCCCGGCGGGCACGCCGCGTGGAGCAGCGCCTCCTCCCCCGGGCCCGTGCTCCCGGCGACGATCAGCGGGCCCCCGCCCCGATCGAGCCCCAGCTCCGCCGCCAGGCGCTCGGCCCCGGGGACCGCGTCCGCGATCCGCGCCGCGTCCCACTTCATCGAGCCGGTGACGACGCAGCGTTCCGCCAGGACCCCCATCGCGCGGAACCGCTGCGCGTACTCCTCGTCCTGCACGGCGGCCCGATCGAGGGACGCGAAGATCGGGCGGAAGAACGGGCGCAGGCGCCGGTAGCCGCGGAACGAGCGTGCGCTCAGCCGCCCGTTGATGACGGCGAGGCCGATGCCCCGCCGGCGGCACGCGCCCACGAAGTTCGGCCACAGCTCCAGCTCCACCAGACCGACCGCGTCCGGGCGCACGGCGTCGAGAAACCGACCCACGGACCGGGAGAAGTCCAGCGGGTAGCGCACGACAGCGCACGAGGGGGCGAAGAGCTCCCTCGCCCGGGCCAGGCCCGTGTCCGTCGTCGCGCTGACGACGACCTCCGCCCCACCGGCCAGGATCGGCACCAGCTCGCGCAGCGCCCCCACCTCGCCCACGGAGACGGCGTGGAGCAGCACGCGCGGGCGCCCGGGCGCGGGCGCCGGAAGGGGCGCGATCCTGCCCAGTCGCTCCCCCCACCCCGCGCGCCGCTTGCGCGCCCACCAGGGCGCGCTCCGCGCGGCGAGGGCGATGTAGCGCGCATCGAGCCCGTTCATCGGCGCTCAACCGCGCGCGCGCCGCGCCCCGCGGGCGCGCGACGCCTCGGGCGAGCAACCACGGG
>CAYWOF010000456.1:0-3141 GCA_964459825.1 uncultured Phycisphaeraceae bacterium
GTCGCAGTCGGGGTAGCACGACCGGGTGTGGATGCCCGTGGCGAAGGCGGACGCCTCCTCCAGCGTGAGGGGGTGGCCGATGTCGATGTGGCAGCCCAGGCACGCGTAGTCGAGCGTGATGTATGACTGCCCCACCTGGTTCTGGTTCCAGTAGAGGTTGCTGCCCACCTGGTAGACGTTCTGGGACGCCGGGATGGGGGCGCGCATGATCTGGAACAGGTGCCCCCGAACGTCCGCGGTGTAGGCGTTGAACGACTCCGCGCTCTTGGTCATGTACGGCATATGGCAGTCGATGCAGTCCACGCTCTCCATGCCCGCGACCACGTAACTGGAAGCCGGTTCGTGGCACGAGGTGCACTGGCGGCGCACGCCGCCATCGCCGTACACCGTGGAGCGGTGCGGCTCGTGGCAAGTGGCGCAGGTCAGGTTGCCATCGTGCGGGGAGTGCCGGAGCTCCTCGCCCGATTGCTGGTGACGCATGAACCCGCCCGTCCACGGCATGCGGAACTGGGCGTCGCGGTGGTGGCAGTCGACGCAGTCCTTACCCCCAGGCGGTGCCATCTCGGTCGGGTGGATCACGTGGTCGCTCGAGGGTCCGTGACACGCCTCGCAGCGCACACCATCCTCGGCCCACGTCCCGATGAGACCCGGCAGGCCGTGCTGGTGGCCCCCCGGGCTGAATCCCGTGGTGTGGCACTCGCCGCAGTCGAACGGCTTGTTGACCGTCCCCGCGTTGTACCCCACCCAGCGCTCCGTCGCGATGTTCCACTGAGTCAGCTCGCCCGGGTCGCCCGTGTAGATGTAGCCGTTCCGGTCGACGAAGCGCGTCTTCCAGAAGTAGTTGCCGATCACGTACTCGACATCCGGCCACTGCAGCGGCGCTCCGTGCACCACCGGCAGCGGGGGCACCGGCGTGTACGGCCACGTGCCGGTCGGCGGCTCCTGGCCCGCGGTGCGCAGGATCTTCCAGGGATGCCCCGTGCGCCGGTAGCCGTCGAAGAACCCGGGAGTCGGCGCGTTGGCGTGGCACTCGGCGCACGCCTCGTCACCCGAGTACGCCGGGCCGGGCAAGCCGCTCTGGAGGTAGCGCCCGATGTCCGCCACTCCCTGCGCGTCGCCGCCGCCCAGCAGCCAGCTCGTCATCGAGCCGTTCGCGAGGCCGAATCGGGTCAGGTGCAGGAACTGCCACGGGTCGGTGCCCGCCATCGAGACCACGCCCGCGGGTTGCTCGCCATGGCAGTGGACGCACGTCCACGGAACGTGGGCTCCCTGGAAGTTGTACCGACCCACGGATGCATTGCCGATGAACGCGCCGCCCGGATCGATGTAGGCACTGGTGTCGACGAGGTACCCTTGGAGGAAGTCCACCAGGTACCAGACATCCTGGTCGGACACGCCCGCGCTCTGGTAGCCGTGGTTGTCCCGGATGAGCGCGAACATCTCCTCGCGCGTGAGGGTGGAGCCGAAGACGCCCCGGATGCCCGTGTAGTGCGGGCCCGCGCCATAGACCCCGGCGACGCCCTTGTAGTCCCACCCGTGGCACTCGGCGCAGCGCCAGGTCGTCGAGCCGGTTTGGAGCCCGGCGACCGGATAGAGCGGATGGGTGCCCTGCGGCTCCGGCAGGCCGGCCGCCACCCACCAGTTGTCGTACCGCATCGCCCCGCGGATGCCGTTGATGTTCATCTGGCCGCGCGAGACGCCGGCCGCGACCACGACACAGACGGCTGCCGTCAGGCACGGCAGGGTTCGCTGGATGTTCATGTCATTCCTTTCTTTGGCGGCGCCGGCGCGCACCCAACGCCGCGCGGCTTCCCTGCAATCCGGATGCCTTGGGGGGCAAAGGCGCGGGGGCGTTGGCGGCGTCCAACGGCCGTTCGTTCGCACAGGCCTTCTCATCGGCGCAAGAACGCCCGCGCGGTTCTTGTCACCGATGAGAAGGACACCCTTGGTGGTTCAGCGGTTCGGCGTGTGGTGCGTCCGCCCCCGGGACGATCGGGGAGTCGAGCTCCGCGCAGCGCCGCTCACCCCCTTATCCGGTCCGCCCTCCCTCCGCCCGCGCCCGAGCCTCCGCCCCCTTCCCCATACCATGTCCCCATGGCGCGTCCGGGCCAGCAGGGGAACGACCCAGCGCACGCGCGCCGCGCGGCCGTCGAGATCCTCCGCGCCCTCCGCGCCGCCGGCCACACCGCCTACCTCGCCGGCGGTTGCGTGCGCGACGAACTCCTCGGACTCACCCCCACCGACTACGACATCGCCACCGATGCCACCCCCGATCGCATCCGCGCGCTCTTCCAGCGCACCGCCGAGGTCGGCGCGGCCTTCGGCGTCGTCCTCGTCGCCCACGGCCAGGGGCCCGACCGCGTCGTCGTCGAGGTCGCCACCTTCCGCTCCGATGGCCCCTACTCCGACCGCCGCCGCCCCGACCAGGTCACCTTCAGCGATCCCCAATCCGACGCCCGCCGGCGCGACTTCACCGTCAATGCCCTCTTCCTCGATCCCCTCGACCACGGGGGCGACGGCCAGGCCGGCCCGGCCCCACCCGAGACGCACGGGCGCGTCATCGACCACGTCGGCGGGCTCGCCGACCTCGACGCCCGCATCCTCCGCGCCGTCGGCGATCCCGAGCAGCGCCTCGCCGAGGACCACCTCCGCGCCCTGCGCGCCGTCCGCCTCGCCGCTCGCCTCGGACTGACCATCGAGCCCGCCACCGCCGCGGCCATCCGCGCCCACGCCCGCGACCTCGCCGGCGTCAGCCGCGAACGCATCGGCGATGAGGTCCGGCGCATGCTCGAACACCCCACACGCGCCCGGGCCGTCGAGCTCCTCGACTCCCTCGGCCTCACCGGCCCGGTCCTGCGCGAGCCCGAACGCCCCGCGACCGCGCCGCCCCGGGTTCTCGCGGCCATCGGACCCGACTCCTCGATCGCCCTGGCCCTTGGCGCATGGGCCGTGGACCGGGGTGTCCAAGGGCGCGCGGAGGCCGAGGCCCTCGCCCACCGCTGGCGCGAGGCCCTTTGCCTTTCGAACCAGGAGACCGACTCGCTCGCCGGCATCCTTCGCGCTCTGGCGCTCCTCACCGGTGAGTGGGACCGGCTCGGAATTGCCGCCCAGAAGCGCGCCGCCGGAGGCCTCGACGGCACC
>CAYWOF010000457.1:0-3134 GCA_964459825.1 uncultured Phycisphaeraceae bacterium
CCGCCGAGCCCGCCAGGCCGGCGCCGCCCGCGGTCGCCGCCAAGCCCGCGCCCGCCGACGCCCCCGCCGCCCCCAAGGCCCGCAAGACCGGCGTCCCGCGCATCGCCATCCTCACCCTCGGCGAGGGCGGCGGCAAGGACATGGTCGGCGTCTACATGACCGCCAAGGCCCTCAAGGACGCCATCCCCATGCTCGAGGCCGACGGCGTCACCGACGTCGTCATGCGCATCAACTCCGGCGGCGGCATGCTCCTCGAGATCCAGAACCTCTCCGACGTCATCCACAACGAGTACAAGCCCCGCTTCCGCACCGTCGCCTGGATCGACTCGGCCATCTCCGCCGCGGCCATGACCGCCCACTGCCTCGAGGAGATCTACTTCGTCCCGCGCGGGCACTACGGCGCCTGCACCGGCTGGTTCGGCAACCTCCAGCCCGTCGAGGGACGCGAGCTCGAGGAGGTCCTCTACATGATGCAGAAGATCTCCGCCCGCGGGAAGCACGACGAGAGGATCATGCGCGCCATGCAGGTCCAGGACATGCTCTCCTATACCAAGGATGAGCACGGCGAGGTCCACTGGTACCAGGACGATTCCGGCCAGGTCGTCGTCAACCCCAAGGGCAAGATCCTCACCTTCAACTCCGAGCAGGCCCTCGAGTGCGGGTTCTCCCGCGGCACCGCCTCCACCCACGAGGAACTCGCGAAGCTCATGGGGTACCAGGAGGTGGAGTGGGTCGGCACCGCCAAGCCGCGCATCCCCTACCCGGTCAGCAAGGCCGAGGAGCACCAGATCAAGTTCCGCGAGCAGACCCACAAGGACGAGATGGGCCTCCAGAAGTACTTCATCAGCTACCAGACGGCCGTCCAGCTGGCCCAGAACGCCCAGGACAAGAAGGAACGGGCCAAGTTCGTCGGCCAGGCCAGCCGCTACCTCGACGACATCGAGCGCATGCTCCGCAACAACCTCAACATGGCCTTCGTCGTCGGGGCCGATCCCAAGACCGTCGAGGAGTGGATCGAGGAACAGCGCGACATGCTCAAGGACCTGCTCCGCTGACGCCTCGCCTCCGGCGCACCCACCCCACGGGCCCCGCCTCCGGCGGGGCCCGGTTTGTTGACCGGACCGCTCACGCCAGGACCGGCACGCCGTCGGGCAGCTCCTCCGGCTCGGGCCGGGCCGCCGGCTGCGGGCGATCACCCCCGCACGGCCCCGGGGATTCCTCACCCTGCCACGCCACCTCCACCTCGATGCCGAACAGCGCCAGCAGCGACCGGATCTGGCGCTCCACGCTCGCCCGCGCCTGGGCCAGGAACCGGGCGTCGCTGTCGGTGAACAGGGCCGCGGCCTGCTCCTGGGCCCGGGCCATCAGTGTCCGCTGGCGCTCGGCCGTCATGGGGATGACGTCGAGCAGGCCGAGGATCCGGGCGTTCTGGATGTCGTAGGGCGTCACCTCGATCAGGCGCAGCGCCCCCTCGACGGGCGGGAGCGTCACCCGATAGCCGCCGCCGGGCAGCGCCCGCACGTCCCCATCGCGCAGGCGCGACAGGTCGCAGGAATATCGCTTCTCGAAGTGGAAGATCATCGCCAGGCGCGCCTGCGAGAGCAGGATCGGCGGGAGCCACGCCCACCCGGCCGTGGCCGTGGCGATCTCCTTGGCGCAGACCTCGAGCGCGACCAGCTTGCCCACCGCGGCGATGCGCTCGGTGATCGCTCCCACCGTGACGGCCGGCCCGCGCATGCGGACTCGTCGTCGAACCAGCAGCACGGCGACGGCGCCCAGGGCGGACGAGACGACGACCAGCGCGAGCGTGGCCCACAGGAGGAGCATCGGGGGAGTTGTTGGGAATGGGCCCGGAACGCTTGCGGGCTACCGGCGTTCGGCCCCGGGCGGACCGCTCGCTTCGGGCCGTGCCAGCTCGAAGGCCCGGATCACCAGGTGGGCGCTGGCGCACAGCAGCCCTCCGAGCACCAGGAACGCCAGGACCGCCAGCAGCGCCCCCACGATCCCGCCCGAAAGGAACCCGGCGATGGCCGTGCGCGGGCCGGGAAGGACCATCAGCCCGGCCAGGACGAGCGCGGGCAGGCTCAGCCCGACACCCAGCCCGAAGAGGCGCCGGGACCGGGCGCTCCGGGCCAGCGCGGCCGCGGCGGCCAGTGCGCCGAGCGCCCCGGCCGCGAGCACCCTGAAGCCCAGCAGGGGTGTGAGCGAGACGCCGCCGAGCTGTCGCCCGGCGCTCTGCCAGCCCAGCACGCCGGCGACGAAGATCGTACCGGCGATGCAGACGAGCCCCAGGGCCGGTCCGGAGCCATGGCGCCCGCGCGCGAGCTGGATGCCGAGCAGGCCGGCGAGCGCCGTGACGGCCTCGAACCCGAACATGGTCCAAGCGTGGGGCTGGCCGGCGACGCCGATGCCGACCGCGATGGCCGCGAGGGCGCCAGCGACAGCCGACACCAGCACCAGGCCAGATGTGGCCAGCGCGCCCAGGCGGATCAGCGGCGGCATGGGTGGCATCGGGTCTGGCATCGGCTGGTCCTGGGTACGTCCTTGGGCTCGACGGGGATCGGCCAAGGGCCGATCGGGCCGCCAACCGCCGGGCTGGAGCGCAGTTTCTGCCGGTGGGAGACCAAGGCAAGGTCTAAGAAACTCGAAACGCGGGGGGCCAAGCCGGGCATCGGATGGGCCGATGCTCCCCGTGGGCCCGCGCGGGATGCGCGGGGTATTCGGGCGGCATCGGGATTGCGGGTCGGGCGTCCGGCGGGCCGATGGATGGGACGCCCATGGACGGCCTGCGCCCCAGCAAGGAGGCGGTCGTGCGACGCGAGAGCCAGCGTGCGAACGCGATCGAGAGCCGCGCCCGCGCCCTCTACGGACGCGTGGTGGCGGCGTGGGCGAGCGATGCGCTGACGCTCCGGCGTCTCGGGCTGGACCGGCCCGGGCCGCGGGGCGAGGGCGCGAGCCGCGGCGCGGAGCGCCCGGCCACCACGGGACGCGCGGAGCGATGGCGGGCCCGGACGGGCAAGGCGGCGTAGCGGGCGCGCGGGCGCGCCGTCACCCCCGAGCCATCCGAGGCGTGAGCGTCCATGCCGCCCCGATGGGGCGCGCGCGGCGCGGGAGCGAGGCATGTCGGGCATCTC
>CAYWOF010000458.1:0-3119 GCA_964459825.1 uncultured Phycisphaeraceae bacterium
AAGTCAGCGCCAAGGCGCTGTCCACCAACTGCCCGGGATGCCACAAGGCGATCCTCGTGGACGATGTGCTCGTGAAGGACCTGCAGGCGGTGCGCCGGCTGCAGACCTGCGGCCGGCTGGTGGTGCACCGCAAGGGGCACGTGATCGCGCAGCTGGTCGAGGCCAACGAGGGCATCGAGATCGAGGGCGAGGTCGAGGGGAACATCGTCAGCGGGGGCCCGGTCCGGATCGGCGCCAAGGCCCGGCTCAAGGGCGACTGCAAGGCCCCCGCGCTGGAGGTCGAGCCGGGCGGCCGGATCGTGGGGGGCCGTTTCGAGATCGACACGACCGCCCGCGTGGAGGCGTGAGGGGCGGGTGGCCGGGCCCTCACGGGGACAGCGGAGAGATGCCCTGGACGATCCGGTCGCGCGAGCCCGCGGCGACGACGCGTGCGACGAACGCCGCGTACGCATCGCCCGCGCGTTCGAGGTCCTCGCCGAAGTAGGCGGCGAAGACGGCCGGCCCGATCGTTCCGGGCAGGGCGCGATGGGAGACGCCGTGGGCCCTGAGCGTCTCGCGCACGCGGTTGCGCAGGGTGCCGGCGGCGGCGTCGCTCAGGAGCCGGCGCAGGGCCTCGGCGTGGCGCCGGTCCTCTCCCTCGTTGAGGAAATGGGTCAGGGCCCAGACCTGGGCGTAGTAGGTGAGCGTTCCGCGCTGATCGGAGCCGATGAGATCCTGGGGCGAGGCGCCGAGCAGCTCGTCGAGGGCGAGGAGCTCGCCCCGGGCCGCGGCGGTGCGCAGCTGGTCGTAGCGCTCGACGTTGGCCCAGGGCAGGAACTGGGGATGGGCCGGGTCGGAGGCGCTGGTGTGGTAGCCCTCCATGAACGTGGCGACCCCCTCCTCGAGCCAGGGTGGAAGGCGATCGCCGAAGGTCCGCTGCGTGTACTGGTGCCAGCCCTCGTGCGCGGCGATGGCGGGCGTGTCGTGGCGCCCGATGGACCAGAGGAGCGCGCGCCCGCCGGAGGCGAAACCGCCGCGCTGGATCTGGAGGTAGATCCCGGCGGATTGGCCCATCACCTGCTGGGTGAGAGCCGCCCATTGCGGGCGACTGGCCATGAGGAACGTGTCGAGCTTGAGGGGCGGACGCGGGAGCGGCCCGAGTACGGAGGTGTACTGGTCGAGGGCGGCCTCGAGGAACGCCGGCATGGCGTCGAGCAGGTCGGGATCGTCCACGGTCGTGTAGAGGCGGTACCACTGCGTGCGGATGAGCTGGCCCTCGCGCCCGTGGAAGGACCAGGGCTCGACGCTCAGGACCGTCGCGCCGGGCATGGCGGAGAGGGTTGCCGGGGCGGGCTCGGCCGGGCGCGATGGAGAGCCGGCGCACCCGGCCAGGAGCAGCCCGGCCGCGGAGGCACGGAGCGCCACGGAGAACGGCCAGGAGCCTCGGGGCCGTCTCATCCGCGCGTATCCGTGTGCATCGGCGGCTCGCTTGCGGGTTTTCAACCGAGGCGCTCCATCGCGGTGCGGGCCGCGTCGAGGTCCGCCCGGGCCTTGGCCAGCTGGTCGCGCGTCTGCTGGACCATCGCGGGCGGGGCCTTGGCGGCGTAGCCCGGGTTGGCGAGTCGGGCCTCGAGCGTGCCGATGGACTTGGCGAGGTCGGCGATCTGCCTGGCCAGGCGGGCGCGCTCGGCTCCCGCGTCGACCGCCTCGGCGTCGGCGAGGTTGGTGAGCCAGCAGCGGACGCCGTCGAAGCTGAAGGCCGCGGCCTGTACGCCCGCCTCGGGCGCGGCGGAGCTGATGCGTTCGAGCCCGGCGAGCGTTTCCACCAGGTTGCCGGCGCGCCGGCAGTCGGCGTCGATCTCGGGCGTCGTGTGCAGCGTCACGCGACGCCTCGGGAGCACCTGGTGGGTGGAGCGGACCTCGCGGATGGCGGTGATGAGGGCGCGGAGGCGCTCGAACTCGCGCTCGGCGGACTCATCGCGCAGGTCGGGGGAGATCTCGGGCCAGCCCGCGGTGCAGAGCAGGCCTCCCTTGCGCGGGGGTTGGAGGCGGATCCCGGCGAGAGGCTCGGTCTCGATCTCGCGGAGCTTCTCCCAGATCGCCTCGGTCACGAACGGGGCGATGGGATGGAGGAGGCGCACGATGGCCTGGAGCGTGTGCGCCAGGACGGCCCGCTGCGTCGCGTTGCCGGCGATCGTGGGCTTGATCGCCTCGAGGTACCAGTCGCAGAAATCGCGCCAGAGCAGGTCGTAGACGGACTGGGCGTAGACGCTGAACTGGTAGTCCGCCACGGCCGCGTTGATGTCGTTCGCTCCCGCCACCAGCCGGGAGAGCATCCAGCGATCGGCGAGCGTGAAGCCGGGCTTGCCGGGCGAGTCGGTTTCCGGTTTTCGGTTCTCGGCTTTCGGGGCGGAGAGCATCGAGAGCGCGAAGCGGGCCGCGTTCCAGAGCTTGTTGCAGAGGTTGCGCCCCAGGTCGAACTTCGGGCTGGTGTTCTTGCCGGTCGCGGCGTCGCGCTCCACGGGCATCCGCACATCCTGCGTGTGCGTGGCCATGGAGCAGAGCGTGAAGCGCATCGCGTCGGCGCCGTGCGTGGCGATGATGTCGAGGGGATCGACGCCGTTGCCGAGGCTCTTGGACATCTTCCTCCCCTCGCCGTCCATGAGCAGGGGGTGGATGCAGACGTCGCGGAAGGGAAGGGGGCCGCGCCCGCGCCCCATGTCGTCGAGAGTCCGCGGACCCGAGGCCCCGGTCGCGGGTCCCGTCTCTCCGTCTCTCCGTCTCTCCGTCTCTTCCCAACCCTCGCGCATCAGGTAGCGCTCGAACATGACCATGCGCGAGACCCAGAGGGTGATGATCTCGCGGGCGGTGCAGAGGACATCGGTGGGGTTGAAGGCGCGGAGCAGATCGGTGTCGCCCGGCCAGCCCATGGTGTTGAGCGGCCAGAGGGCGGAGGAGAACCAGGTGTCGAGGACGTCGGGGTCTTGCTTCAGAGGTGTACCGTCGAACGTCGCGACGAAAGCCTCTAGGGCATCGCGAACACGGACGCTGGTCGCAAACTCGCCGAGCCCTGTGAGTTCTCGGTGATATGCACTCGCATTGATCGCATCTGCGACGACCGCAAACCGCGGATCGCGCGC
>CAYWOF010000459.1:0-2269 GCA_964459825.1 uncultured Phycisphaeraceae bacterium
CACCCCCCCCCCCCCCCCGCCACCACCACTCTTTCCCTACACGCGCTCTTCCGATCTCGTTCGTGGGCATGCATCCGCTCCTCCAGGCCGGGGGCGACGTCGGCCAGCTGGGCGGGCCGCACGAGGCCCACCGGCCGCTCGATCCGCCTGGAGAGCCCGTCGGCCGCCGCGGGCAGTCCGGCCGCCGGGCCCACGATGCAGACCCGGCCGCCCCCCGCGCCGCCGTAGCGGTGCCCCGCGTAGTCGAGCGCGGCGCGGACCTCCGCGCCCACGCGGTCCAGGTGCGACTCAACGATCTCCCGGGCCCGCGCCGCCAGCTCGGGCACCGCGCGGGCGTCCGTGGGGTCGCTCGCCAGCACGCCCGGCTCGAGCAGAAAGTCCACCACGTCCGCGGGCGCCGCCAGGTCGGCGAGCAGGCGATCGCGCAGCGAATCGGCCGAGACATCCCCCAGGCGCCGCTCGTAGACCACCGATTCGCCCTGCGCCACGGCCAGCACCGCCGCCGATTCGCCCAGGTCCAGCACGCTCCAGGTCGCGGTCCCCCCGTCGGCCGTGAGCGCGCGGCCCGCGCAGGCGCGCGCCATGGCCAGCGAGCGCGCGTCGATCGCGACGAGCTCCAGCCCGGTCCCCTCCATCGACGCCAGGAGCGGCTCCGATTCCTCGTGCGGGCACGCGACGGCCATGACGTGCAGCCCCCCCGAGCTCCGCGCCGGGGCGGGCACCTCCCACATGGCCAGCTCGAAGGCGCCCGGCTCGCACTTGTGCAGGCGTGCCACCTCCATGCGTGCCAGCTGCTCGATCGGCGCCCCGCTCTGCAGGGGTGGCAGCTCGATCACCGCCGTGAGCACCCTCTCGGGGGCCGCCGCCGTCACGACCGCGCGCCCGCGGAAGCCGCGCCGGTCGAGAACGCCCGCGAGCCGTTCCAGCTCCTCGGGCGTCGGGGGACCGGGCGCGGGCCGGGCCAGCATCGCCGCCGCCTCGATCCGCCAGCCGCTGCGCCGGCGCGCCAGCTGCACCGCGCGGACCGTCCGCGTCCCGAAGTCCAGCCCGATGGGCGTGCGCCCGATGGTCGTCCTGGGGATCATGGCGGCCCGCTCCCGGTGGCGGCCGTGAGGTCGAAGAGCGGCAGGAACATCGACAGGGCCACCCCCCCCACCAGCAGCCCGAGGCCGATCAGGATGACCGGCTCGAGAAGGCTGGTGAGCGATTTCATCACGACCTCGTTCTGCTCGTCGAGAAAGCCCGCCATCCTCACCAGCACGGGGCCCGTCTGGCCCGTCCGCTCCCCGTTGCGAACGGCCTCCGTCACGCTCGGCTCCACCAGCCCGCCGGCCCCGAGGGCCGCGCTGAGCGCCTCCCCCCGTGTCACCGCCTCCTTGGCCCTTCCCACCAGGTCCGCGTACCAGACGTTTCCGCACGCCTGGCGCGTCAGGTCCAGGGCGTCGAGAAGGGGCACGCGGCTCTCCAGGAGCACGCCCAGCAGGCGCGCCAGGCGCGCCGTCGCGAAGCACCTGACCAGGCGCGACAGCTGCGGCACGCGCAGGACGGCCCCGTGGTACCAGCGCCGCCCCTTGGGGGTCTTGATCCACCACACGGCGCCGGCCGAGCCTCCGAGCAGCCCCGCCAGCACCGCCCACCAGTACCCCCGGAGGAACGTCGAGAGGTCCATGAGCAGCTCGGTCGTGGGCGGCAGGGCCGCGTCGAGCGTGTCGAAGAGCCCGGTGAACCGGGGGAGCACGAAGCAGACCATCAGCGAGAGCACCACCACCGCCACCCCGACGAGCAGGCACGGGTAGATCAGCGCCCCGATCAGCTGGTTCCGGATCCGCAGCTGCTGGCCCGTCAGCTCCGCCAGGCGCTCGAGCATCGCGGGGAGCTGTCCGCTCGACTCGCCGGCCCGCACCAGGCTCTGGCACACCGAGTCGAACACCTCCGGCTTCTGGGCCATCGCGTCCGAGAGCGGGGTGCCCTCCTCGACGGCCTCGCGCACCGAGCGGATCACGCCCCGCCACTGCTCGTCCCGGGCCTGGCGCTCCAGCGCCGCCAGGGCCTCGACCACGGGGGTGCCGGTCGTCACCAGCACGGCCAGGTGGCGCGCCAGCGTCGAGATGCGTCCCACGCGCCCCCCGCCGCCCCGCGACGCCAGCCACGCCCGCAGGCCCCCTCCGCCCCGTTTCTCGCCGGCGAGCCCTTCCGCGCTCAGCTCCGCGACGAAGAGCCCGTCGCGGCGCAGCAGGTCCGCCGCCTCCGCCGCGCTGCCCGCCTCCAC
>CAYWOF010000459.1:2279-3112 GCA_964459825.1 uncultured Phycisphaeraceae bacterium
TTTCCCTGGCGGGTGAAGGCCCGGTAGGCGAACTTCACGCGGCCTCCTTGCGCGCCGGCGCCGGGGGCGCGCTCGCGACGGGGGGTGCACCGGGCGCGGGCGCCGCGAGCTCCGGCTCGTCGTCGTGCGTCACCCGCAGGACCTCCTCCAGCGTGGTCTTCCCCGAGACGGCCAGCAGCACGCCCTCCTCGCGCAGGCACAGGCCCCCGCCCCGGCGCACGGCGCCCCGGATCTCGTGCGTCGGCGCCGACCGGTGCACGAGCCGGCGCACCTCGGGCGTGACCTCCATCAGCTCGTACACCCCCATCCGCCCCTGGAAGCCGCTGTCGTGGCACGACTGGCACCCCGCGCCCTTGCGGAACGCCCGACCCGCGTGGTCCTCCAGCTGCGCGTCGCGCAGCACCTCCTCGCTGGGGTAGTACTTGGTCTCGCAGCTCGGGCAGACGGTGCGCGTCAGGCGCTGCGCCACCACCCCGTTGAGCGCGCTGGCCAGCAGGTAGGCCTCGATCCCCATGTCCAGCAGGCGCGCGACCGCGCCGGGCGCATCGTTGGTGTGCAGCGTGGCCAGCACGAGGTGGCCCGTCAGCGCCGCCTGCACGCCCACCCGCGCCGTCTCCTCATCCCGGATCTCCCCCACCATGATGATGTCCGGGTCCTGGCGCAGGATGCTGCGCAACGCCCGCGCGAAGGTGAACCCGATCGAGTCCTGCACCTGCATCTGGTTCACGAGGTCCAGCTGGTACTCCACCGGGTCCTCGACGGTGACGATGTTCACCTCCGGGCTGCGCAGGAGGTCGAGCGCCGAGTAGAGCGTCGTGGTCTTGCCGCTCCCG
>CAYWOF010000460.1:0-3111 GCA_964459825.1 uncultured Phycisphaeraceae bacterium
CGCGTCCTGCACCCGCCCATTCAACTTCGTCCTTCCAGAACTTTGGACTACACCCCGACCCTGCCGTCTGTGCGGGCCGCGCGGGCCGTTCCGCAGAACCGGCCGTCCCGACGGGCGTATCGATACCCGAAAGTGGTCCGACCCGCCCGCGCTGGCCGATCCGTTCGCGGGCCCCGTCCGAGGGGGTCCCGGGGCCCGCGCCCGCGGGGTCCGGACCGGGGGGGAAACCGATGTCCAGCCTGCCTCACGAGCCCGAGGCGTTCGCCGAGCACGTCGCCAGCCTTCTGCGCCGCCTCCAGCCCGCCCTGACGGTCGAGCGCTCCGGTCCGCGCGAGCTGATCATCAACGGGCGGCGCCTCGACCTCGAGAACCTCTACCGCATGGTCAACCACGAGCCCGACCGGGGCGCGGAGATCGTCGAGCACTACCTCGCCCAGCTCTTCGCGGGCGACGCGTCCCACCTCTCGGCGATGTCCCTCGAGTTCGTCCGGCCCCGGATCATGCCGCGCATCCAGCCGGAGACGATCTTCCAGCACCTGACCCGCGAGATGGTCGCCCACGTGCCGTTCGTCAACGACACGGTGATCGTGTTCGTGATCGACCTGCCGCAGATGACCGTCTCCATCACCACCGAGCAGATGGTCCGGTGGAACCTCTGCGCCGACGAGCTGGACCGGATCGCCCGCGAGAACCTCGACCGCTACGCCCCGACCATGGAGATGCAGGTGGTCGAGAGCAAGGAGGGCGGGCGCGCCGTGATCCTGGCCGAGCAGGACGGGTACGACGCGGCGCGCGTGCTCCTCTCGGGGCTGTTCAACCGGCTGGCGCCGCGCCTGGGGGGCGACTTCCTCGTGGCCCTCCCGGCCCGCGACATGTTCCTGGCCATGACGCCCAGCCCCGAGCCCTTCGTCCACCGCCTGCGCGACCGCATCGAGCACGACTACCGGCGCCTGCCCTACCCCATCACCAGCGACCTCTTCTACGTCACCCGCGACGGCGTGGCCGGGACCAAGGACGCGGCGTAGGGATCGCGGCGCGCCGGCCGGCAGAAGGTCGTGGAGATTGACGAAACCGGGCGCCGTGCCGCCTGGGCCGCCAACCAGCCCACGGGCAGTTGGCACGTGTACGTCAACCGCATCACCCTTCCCTGCACCGCCGCTGCCGATGCCAGCGGCATGGTCAACACCCTCGACCCGCTCGCCTTCGCCCTCGCCTACGGCACCCAGCAACCCAACGCGGATGTCAACCACAACGGCGCGATCAACGCCGCGGACATCATGGACTTCTGGACCGGCTACGCCCGCGGCGTCTGCACCGTGCCTTAGCGCTACGGACGCCGGCTTGCCGTCCGCGCTGCGCGCCCCTAGCCTGCCCGCGATGCCCACCCTGCCCCGCCACCCCGCCCTCGCCGCGTTCCTCGACCGCCGGTGCATCCGGCGCGGCCGGTTCACCCTCGCCAGCGGCGCCACGGCCAGCTACTACTGCGACGGCAAGCTCGCCAGCTTCGACCCCGAGGGCATCCACCTCATCGTCGAGGCGATCCTGAAGGAGATCGCCCATCTGAGGCCGCCGCCCGACGCCATCGGCGGCATGGACATGGGCGCCACCCCCATCGCCGCGGCCCTGGCCCTGCGCCTCCACCAGCTCGGCAAGCCGCTGCCCACCTTCGTGGTCCGGAAAGACGTCAAGGCCCACGGCACGATGAAGAAGATCGAGGGCCCGATCCCCGCCCAGCCGGGAAACGTCGTCATCGTCGAGGATGTCGTCACCACCGCCGGCTCGGTCGTCCAGGCCATCGAGGCCGTTCGCGCGGTCGGGCACAAGGTCCTCCTGGCCATCAGCCTCCTCGACCGCGACGCCGGCGGCGCCGCCCGCCTGCGCGAGCTCGGCGTCCCCTACCAGCCGCTCGTCACCATCGCGGAGCTGGGACTTTCGAACACCCCGCTCTAGAATCGCCTCCCCTCTGCCCCTCTGCCCCTCTGCCCCTCTGCCCCTCTGCCCCTCTGCCCCTCTCCATGATTCTCCTCATCGACAACTACGACTCCTTCACGTGGAACCTCGTCCAGCGCCTGGGCGAGCTGGACACGACCCTCGATGTCGGGCGCGACCTGCTCGTGGCCCGCAACGACGAGATCACGCCGGAGCACGCCGAGCGCCTCGATGGGGGGCACGGGCCCAGCCACGTCATCATCTCGCCGGGCCCCTGCACGCCGTCCGAGGCGGGGGTCTCGTCGGCGATCATCGAGCGCTTCGCCGGGCGTGTTCCCGTGCTGGGCGTGTGCCTCGGGCACCAGTGCATCGGGGCCCTCCATGGCATGACCGTGGCCCGCCACGCCGCCCCCATGCACGGCAAGACCAGCCCCATCCACCACGACGGAGCCGGCCTGTTCGCCGGCCTCCCCAACCCCTTCACGGCGACGCGGTACCACTCGCTGGTGGTGCTCGCCGCGTCCATCCCGCCGGCGCCGGCCGGGCAGGATGGATGGGAGATCTCGGCCTGGACCGACGAGGATGACGGGCGTTCCGGCCAGCGCCGGGTCGTCATGGGGCTGCGCCGGCGCTGGGCGGATCCGGCGCGAGCCCCCCTGGACGGCGTGCAGTTCCACCCCGAGAGCTTCCTGACCGAGGAGGGGCCGCGCCTCCTGGCCAACTTCCTCGGCAGCGGCCCGCGCCCCCGCCGCACGAACCTCGATCGGGCGCTGGAGCTGGCCAAGCTCCAATGAACTCACCACGATAACCTCACCGCGTCACCGTCTCCCGTCTGACCCGCGCCCCCCCGGCACGCCCGACTCGAAGACTCGCCGGGCGTGCCACCCAGGTGCCCACCGTGATCACCCCCGCTCCCACCTCGAAGATCGACCCCCGCCTGGCCCGCGGCATCCTCGCCGGGCTCGACGCGCCCACCGCCACGCGTCCGGCCCTGGTGCGCCTCGCCGTGCCCAACACCAGCTACGAGCTCCACCTCATCCCCGTCGCGCCCCCCGCGACCGCGACCTTGACGGCCGTGCGGGCGGAGTCCCTGCGGTCCGCTGTCGAGGCATTCGCCATCGCGGCGATGCGCGCGGCCGACCACGGGAGGGACGCGTTCTCCGCCCTCGGGCGAGACCTCAC
>CAYWOF010000461.1:0-1058 GCA_964459825.1 uncultured Phycisphaeraceae bacterium
GCACAGCGCGTAGGCGTCCGCGGAATACTCCTGGTAGAACCGCCCGCTGAACGGGAGCGTCAGCAGCTTGGGGAGCTCCCCGCCGTGCACCACGTGGCACGAGGCGCAGTCCCCCTTGGCGATGGGGCCGTGCTTGTGCAGCGCCGGGTCCCCGATCTCCGCGACCCCGCGCGCGGTCCGCGAACCGCCGACCTGGATCGGCTCGGCGTGGCACTCCAGGCACGCCCCGGGGGCGTCGGTCTGGAGCTGGGCCTTGTGCTCGCTCCCGTGCGGCGTGTGACAGTTCAGGCAGGCACGGTCGTCGGTCGTGGCCGAGTGCGGGTGCGAGACGGCCGCCACGCGCAGCCCCACCTCGGTGTGGCAGGACGTGCACAGCCTGAGCGGCGCGTCCTTCAGCCCCCCCGGGTAGTTCGACGCGTGCGGCGTGTGGCACTGCAGGCAGTCCCCCGTCGCGGGGTCGTGCGGGTGCGGCGAGCCCTGGATCGTCCTGCCGACGTTCTGGTGGCACGAGAGGCACAGCGTCCGCGCCTCCTGCACCAGCAGCTTGGCGTGCGGCGCCGAGTGCGGCGAGTGGCAGGCGGCGCAGTCCGTCGCGGCCGGGTGGTGGGGGTGCTCCGCCTTGAGGATGTCCGTGTGGCAGTCGGCGCACAGCTTCGGGAGCGTGTCCTTGCGGAGCATCTTCCGCGTCGCCGCGCCGTGGGGGTTGTGGCAGGTCGTGCACTCCCCCTTCGCGAAGGGCTGGTGCACCACCGCCTGCTGCTCGCCCAGCTTGTCGATGTGGCAGAAGGCGCACTGGTCGATGCCCGTGCGCTTGTACGTGAAGAGGTGCTTGGCCGGGTCGCTGTACTCGTGGCAGACGTCGCAGGCCCCGACCGCCGCCGGGCCGTGCAGCACCTTGTAGTCCACGATCGGCGCGTGACACCCCGACGTGGTGCAGTCGCGCACGCGCTCCGTCGGCCGCGTCTCCTGGCCCGCGGCCGCCGCCGCCAGCCCCGCCACGGCCATGATGGACAGCCACACCCTCACGGGCCGCCCTCCGCCCCCTGCTTCGCCGTACG
>CAYWOF010000461.1:1068-3056 GCA_964459825.1 uncultured Phycisphaeraceae bacterium
CTCGCGGGCCTGGTCCAGGATCCGCTGGGTGTACATCGGGTTGTGGACCCCCCAGCTCCCGTCGATCCGCACCAGGTTGATCAGGCCGCTGGCCTCCTCCCGCAGGGCGCGGGCCCGTTCGTCCAGCCCCGCCGGGTCGAGCGCCGCCAGCTCCTCCGACGCCGTGTCGTACAGCGTCCGCGTGGCCTGCTGCCACATCGGGACCAGCCGCTCACCAAGGCCCTCCTGGTGGCAGGTATCGCACGACTTGGACGAGGCCCGCCTCACGCGCGCCCCGCTCCCGGGGCGAGCCTCCAGCGAGTCGGGCTCGGAGTGGCACCCGGTGCAGTCCACGTGCGCCAGGAACATCGGGTTCACCGCCGCCGGGCCCGCCGGCGGGTGCTCCTCGGGCTCGTGCGACGACAGGTAGGCGGTGCGCTGCACGGCGTGCTGGTCGAGGTGGCACCGCCGGCAGTCGAACTGCTGGAAGGTCATCGTCTGCGCCGTGGGGCCGTGGTGCACCGAGCCGTGGCAGTTGAAGCATTCGATCTTGTGCCGCCCCAGCGAGTGCACGCGGTGCATCTCCTTGGGCGGGAGCGAGCGCTCGATCCCGAACGTGTGGCACTCCAGGCACGCGCCGTCGCCGATGGAATCGGGGGGGGACGTTGCCCCGCGGTGGCACGACTCGCACGCCGCCCCGTACCCCAGGAAGTCCGCGTGGTCGATCTTCAGGCCCCGGTACTCGAACTCGCCCTTGGGCGGCTCGTGGCAGGTGGTGCACGCCGAGGGCGGGATCTTCTCCCCGTTGCCGGGGGCGGGCGCCGACGGGTCCCCCTCGGCGGGCATGGGCGTCACGCTCTGCGACTGGGCCGTGGGGGCGTGCCCCTCGCGCACGGCCATCCGGATCAGCGGCGTCCCGCTCTCCGGGCCCGGCACCGGCAGGCCATCGCCGTGGTCCCGCTGGAGCAGGTGGCAGGTGAAGCACACGCCCGTGTTGACCTCGAAGTGCTGGTCCCCCTTCACGTGCGAGTGGCAGGTCCCGCACGAGATCTCCACCCCCAGGTGCTTGGCCCCCAGGTGCTTGGAGTGCGCGAACCGGAACGTGTCCTTCTTGACGTCGTGGGAGTTGAGCGTGTCGACCGAGTGGCACCCCGAGCGCGTGCACGAGAGCTGGCTCACCGAGGCCGAGGGCTTCGTCGAGGTCCGGTGGAGCACGTCGTCGACCACCTGGCCCAGGCCGTTGAGCTTGGCGGCGACGAAGCTGTCGGCGCCCGGCTCGATGTGGCACTTGACGCACTTCACGTCCTTGTGCGCGCTGACCTTCCAGCTCTGGTAGTACGTCCCCATGATGTGGCAGGAGTTGCAGAAGCCGCTCTGCGAGGTCGCCTCCACGCCCCCGATGCTGCCCACGATGAAGATGGCGCCGCCGAGCGCTGTCCAGCGCCGCCACCGTTTCGCCCAGAGCCACCGCACGATCCGTCTCATCAGCGTTTCCTTTCAGCGTGCCAGCAGAAGCTCGGCCGCCTTCCTGTAGCTGGCCGCGGCCGACCCGGTCTCGCCGCGGCCCTCGTGGAGCAGACCCATCAGGTAGTGCGCGTGCGCGTTGCGGGGGTCGCTCTCCATGATCCGCCGGACCGTGGAGTCCGCCTCCGCCAGGCAGTCGCCCCCGCGCCGCACCCCAACCTCCGCCAGGCCCAGTTGAGCCTCGGCGAGGTGGGGGCTCGCCGCCAGCACCCGGCGGAACCGTGCCTCCGCCTCGTCGAGCGTCCCCCGGCGGAGGTAGAGCTTGGCCAGACCGAGCTGGGCGGGGAGGTAGTCGGGCCGCATCGCCAGCGATTCGGTGTACCGGCCCTCCGCCGGCTCGTCGAGCCCGTGGCGCAACAGCTCGTCCCCCAGGTGCGCCAGCCGCGCGGCACGCACCTCGGCCGAATCGGAGGCTTCCCCCTCGGGCTTGGCCAGGGACCGCTCGAACTCCTCCGGCGACTCGCTCCCCCCCGAGACCAGGACCG
>CAYWOF010000462.1:0-3036 GCA_964459825.1 uncultured Phycisphaeraceae bacterium
CACGATCTGGGCGACCGACGGCGGCACGATAGGGCCGGGGTCCACCGAGCGCACCACCGGGCCCTCCAGCCCCAGGATGCGCATCGCCTCGGCGATGTTGAGCCGCCCGCCCGAGACCATCCGCCCCTGCAGCGAGGGCGATGGGTCGGCGCTGTTAAGCAGCGCCTGGCGGATCTCCACCGCGGAGGCGTCGGGCTGGAGGGTCTTGAGCAGCCCCACCGCCCCGGCGACCACGGGGCCGGCGCACGACGTCCCGTTGAAGCGGTCGTACCCCCCGCCGATGGCCGTCGTCCAGTACCCCACGCCCGGGGCGCCGATGTCCACCGACTGCGCGCCGTAGTTGCTGAACAGCGCCAGCGCATCGTCGGGGTCGGTCGCCGCCACCGAGATGATCCCCGGCAGGTTGTACGAGGCCGGGAAGCTCTTCACGACCGAGCTGTCCAGGTCCACCGCGTCGTTCCCCGCCGAGGCGACGAACGTGCCCCCCGCGTCCAGGAACGCCTCGATCGCCATGCGCTCCGCGTCAAAGAGGCCCGCCGGGGGGTCCTCGGTGTAGAACGTCGGCGCGTAGCCCCCGTAGCTGTTGTTGCTGGCGACGATGTTGTACCCCTGGTTGATCAGGGTCGCCAGGTAGTTGTGCGCCGCCACAATCGCCGACGTGCTCAGCCGCCCGAAGCGGTCGGCGATCTTGACCGGCACGATCGAGAGGTTCCAGCCAACCCCCGTCACGCCGATCCCGTTGTTGCCGAACCCCGCGATCACGCCGGCCACCGCCGTGCCGTGCCCCTCCTGATCGTCCGGGTCGTTGTCGAAGTCGCCGAAGTCCCACCCGGTATAGTCGTCCACGAAGCCGTTGCCGTCGTCGTCCAGCCCGTTGCCCGGGATCTCCCCGGGGTTGGTCCAGAGGTTGTCGATCAGGTCGGGGTGCTCGAGGTCAACCCCCGTGTCCACCACCGCGATGGCGACCGAGGGCGAGCCGATGGGCAGCCCCGCGTCCTGGAGGATCTGCCATGCCTCCGTGGCGTGAACGTCCGCCCCCACCGTCCCCGAGCCGAAGTAGAACGGGTCCGCCACGAACTGGCCCGTGTTGCTCAGGCCCCACTGCTCGTTGTAGAGCGGGTCGTCGGGCACCACCGCCATCGTGCGGTAGACCCGGTCGGGCTGGATCTGCAGGACCGAAGGCATCTCGCGCCTCAGCCGGTCCACGTCCGCCTCGGTGAGCCGCCCCTCCGTCGTGATGCGCGCAAAGCGCCCCGACGCGATCGACCGCAGGGACGTGTACGCCAGGCCCAGCCGGTCCGCCAGCTCCCGCGCCCGGTCCTGCACCCCCGATTCACCCAGCTCGCCCGCGAAAGTCACGACCCACGAATCGGGCACGACCTCCAGCTGCGCACCGCGCCAGGTCATCTGCTCCGTCAGGCCCGCGAGCAGGCGCCGGTCCTCCAGTTGCTCCAGCAGACCGCTCAGCGCCCGGCGATCGCCCGCCGCCCGTTGCAGAGAAAACACCCGCCGCCTGCGTGCATCCGACATCGTGAGGTCTCCGTGGTGGTCGTGGAGGATCGTGGGTCGTGGGGGGTTGTCTCCTCCGGCCGTCACCTCGGGGGCCCCTGCCACCCGACCGACCGGGACCGCGGGCTGACCGGCCCCGGGGGGACCGGCCCTTCCGATCCGCGCGGCCCGCGGCCGCACGCGGATCACCCGCCGGCATCTGCCATGCCGGCCCTGCGCACAAGGGGGTCCGTCCCGGGTCCTCCGCGACGCACCCCCCTGAGGCCCGCATTGTACCACGACCCGGCCACCTGCCAAGCCATTTCGCGCTTCAGGCGAGCCCCGCGGCCTGGGAGCCCGCTTGAACCGGGCGCGAGGCGGGGCGGCGCTGCCGGTCGAGGAGCGCCAGGAGTAGCTCGGCGTGGCGCTGGCTGGCCCCCTGGTTGGCCCTTACGCACTCCCGCCCCCGCGCGCCGAGGGCCCGCCGCCGATCCGGGTCGGAGACCAGTCCGCCCAAGACCCCCGGCAGCTCGCCGGCGGAGCACTGCACAAGCGCCCCGGCGGCGGTCAGGGCCCCGACGATCGCGGCAAAGTCAGCCACGGCCGGCCCCACGACCACCGCCTTCCCGAGCGCCGCCGGTTCGATCGGATCCGACCCGTACAGCCGCCCGAACGACCGCCCCACCACCACCACGTCCGCCAGGGCGTACGCCATCCGCAACTCGCCGATGGTGTCGAGCAGAAAGCGGTCCGGGCGGGGCCGGTCCGCGCCCGACGCCGAACGGCGACCGCCCCCGCCGCCCGCCGACCGCCGCACGCACCCGGGCAACGCCCCCGCGGCCTCGTCGAAGCGCTCGGGTTTACGCGGAGCGCACAGCAGTTGCACCCCCGGCGGGCAGGCCCGGTGGAGCAGGGCCTCTTCCCCCGGCCCCGTGCTCCCCGCGACAACCAGGGGGCGCCCGCGGTCCATGCCCATCGCCGCCGCGAGTTCCTCGGCCCCCGCGACGCGGTCCTCGATCCTCGCCGCGTCCCACTTCATGGACCCGGTGATCAGGCAGGAATGAGCTGAAACACCCATGGCCTCGAACCGCTCCGCGTACGCCTCGTCCTGCACCGCGGCGAACTCAAGAGCCCCGAAGACCGGCCCCATCCACCGCCGCACCCGCCGATACCCCCGGAAGGACCGCTCGCTCAGCCGCCCGTTAATGACGCAGACGGGCACCCCGCGCCGCCCGCACGCCCGGACGAAGTTCGGCCACAGCTCCAGTTCGACCAGCGCCACCGCGTCAGGCCGCACCGCGTCCAGGAACCGCTCCACCGACCACGAGAAGTCCAGTGGGTAGCGGACGATCGCGCACGAGGACGCGAACAGCTCCCGCGCCCGGGCGATCCCGGTGTCGGTCCCCACGGAGACCACCACGTCGGCCTCGGCGGTCAGGAGCGGCACGAGCGTCCGGAGGGCGTTGACCTCGCCGACGGAGACGGCGTGCAGGAGCAGCCGGGGCCGGGGCGTAACAGGGAGGGGCGGGGTCTTCCCGAACCGTTCGG
>CAYWOF010000463.1:0-3028 GCA_964459825.1 uncultured Phycisphaeraceae bacterium
GGTCGTGCTGTCCGTCATCGCCGCCCGTGAGCTCGCGGCGATCATGCGCGTCAACGGCATCCGGGCCTCGCGCCGGATTCTCGTGGCCGCCGCCCTCGCCGGGCTGCTCGTGTCCTGCCTCGTGCCCGTGGGCGCGCCCGGCTCCATCGGCGTGGCGGTCGTGAGCTCCGCGGCCGTGGCGGTGCTGGTCACCTCGCTCGTGTACCACTCGCGCAAGCGCTCGATCGAGGGGGCGGTGGCCGCCGCCGGGGGAACGCTGCTGGCGTTCGTCTACCTGGGCCTCATGTTCGGGTTCGTGCTGGCGATCCGGCGCGACCACTCGGCCTGGGTGCTCCTGTGGATGCTCGCGACCACCAAGGCCTGCGACACGGGCGCCTTCGCCACCGGCAAGCTGATCGGGCGCCACAAGCTCATCCCCTGGCTCAGCCCGGGCAAGACGTGGGAGGGGCTCGGCGGCGGGCTGGTGCTGGCGTCGGCGATGGGCGTCCTGGGCCTGTGGGCCCTGCGCGAGTTCGACCGGTGCACCATCCCGGTCTGGGCCGGTGTCTGGGCGGGCGTGCTCTTCGGGGTCGTGGGCCACCTGGGAGACCTGATGGCCAGCCTGTTCAAGCGCGACGCGGGCATCAAGGATTCGGGTCGTATTCTGCCCGGGTTCGGGGGCGTTCTCGATGTGCTGGACTCGCCCTTGCTCGTGGCTCCGGCCGCGTTCTGGTGGATTCGGGCGTGGAGCGAGTCGATGACTCCCTAGGTCGCGGGTGCTAGACTGAGGCGGGTGACGCACGATCCTCGGAGCCGTCGATGAACGTCACGGAGAAGCTTCTCCGCGTTTTCCGTGTGGACCAACAGCTTGCCGGGCTCACCAGCCGTCTCCAGGGAGCCGAGCGCTTCCTCGCCGAGCAGACCCGACAGATGGAGCAGATCGAGGCGAACCTGTCGGCCCTGGCCGGCCAGGTGCGTCAGCTCAGCGCCACGGCCGCCGACCACGAGGGCGAGATGAAGCGCCTCGACGAGCGCATGGCCCACCTGCGCGAGCAGATGAACAACGCGAAGACCAACAAGGAATACAAGGCCTTCCTCACCGAGGTCAACACCCTCAAGGCCGATCGCGATGTCGCCGAGCAGGCGGCCCTCGAGCACCTGACCAAGCTGGACGAGGTCAAGAAGCAGGTCGCGGCGCTCGAGGCCCAGCGCGAGGAGCGGGCCAAGGTCAAGCGGGTCGCCGCCGAGGACCGCGATCGCAAGGCCGACGAGATCCGCGGACGCGTGGCCGAGCTCCAGGCCGAGCGCGACCGCCTGGCCGCCGAGGTGCCCAAGGACGCGATGGCCCTGTACCGCGAGCTGGTGCGCCAGCACGGCGACGACGCCATGGCGCCGCTCGAGGAGCAGGACCGGCGCCGGCACGAGTACAGCTGCGGGTCGTGCCAGATCTCGCTCCCCGTCGAGGCGGTCAACGCCCTCCTCCGCGGCGGCGCTCCAACCCGGTGCGTCTCGTGCGGGTGCCTGCTCTACATCGAGAAGGAGCTGGCCGAGTCGCTGATGGCGGCGACCTCCAAGCGCTAGGGCCGGCCGGCGCCCCGGATTGACCATGGGTGGCACGCCCACCAGCACGCGTGGCACGCCCAGCGAGTCCGCGAGTCGGGCGTGCCCGGTCTGGCCCCGGCGCTGGGCCGCCCTGCGTTGCTACGCCATCCCGGCCGTCCTGCTCCTCTGCGTCACGCTCCCCGGGATCGACCAGGGCGACTGGCAGGGCACCGACACGGGCTGGTACGCCGCGATCGGCCTCCAGGCCTGGCGGACCGGCGAGCTGTGGACGCTGATGGGCGAGCCGGGCCAGCCCTACTTCAACAAGCCGCCCCTGCCCTTCTGGATCCACGGTCTCTCCCTCCACGCCCTGGGCATCGGCGCGGTCCAGGCGCGCCTCCCGAGCGTGCTCGCGGCCCTCGGGTGCGTGCTGGCGAGCGTGGGCATCGCCCGGGCGTGGGTCCCGCGGGCGGCCGCGCTCACGTGCGGGTGCGTGCTGGCCCTGACCATCGAGTTCTTCAGGCGGACGCACGAGATCTCGCTCGATCTGTGGCAACTGCTGTTCGTGCTGCTCGCGGTGCTGCTCGCGGCGCGGGGCGCGGCCACCGGCCGGCCCGGGCCCATCGCGTGGGCCGGACTTCCCCTGGGCCTGGCCCTCCTGTGCAAGCCCATCATGGCCCTGCTCGCGCTGCCCCTGCTGGGCGTGTGGCTCGTGTGGATCGGCCGTGGACGGCTGGTGGGCCGGCTGGGGATGGCGGCGGGGATCGCCCTGCTCGTGGCGGCGCCCTGGCACCTGTCGATGGTGGCCCTGCACGGCGATGAGTTCGTCCGCCAGTACTTCGGGGCCGAGGTCGCGGCCCGGGCCGCGGGGGACATCACCGCGTCGAGCGAATGGTCCAAGCCGTGGTGGTTCTACCTCGACCTGCTGGCGCGCGGGCACTGGCCGTGGCTGCCGGCCGTGGCGCTCGCCGCGGCGGCGCTGGGACGCGGTCAAACCCTCTCGCGCCGCGGGCATCTCGAGCGCCAGGCCCTGGTGTGGGCCCTCGGCTGGCTGGTCCTGCTGACGATCTTCCCGGATCGGCGCCCGCGCTACGCGGTGGTGCTCTACCCCGCGCTGGCCTGGCTGGCCGGCGTGTGGCTGGCGCGCCTGCCGGGGGTGGGCACGGCGATGCGGGCGCGCCTGCGACCCATGGTGCGCGGCGCGCTGGCCTGGGCCGGACCCGTGGCGGCGGTGATCGCGGGCGCCGTCGCGCTGCTCCCCGTCCGCGTGCACGGGCGCGGCAGCCGCGAGTGGCCGGCCCTGATGCACTGGCTGGATGAGCGGGGGATCGAGGAGGTGTGGCAGGGGGCGCTCGCGGGCCATCGCGGGGCGCGGCTGTACCTGGAGCGGGGGGCCTGGCCGCGCACGACGCGCGATCGCTGGGGCGGGTTCGTGATCGATCGCGAGCGCGAGCCGCCGGCGGGTGCGTACCTCGTCTACCACCGGCGTGATGGGCTGATCCCGGGT
>CAYWOF010000464.1:0-3022 GCA_964459825.1 uncultured Phycisphaeraceae bacterium
CGTGGGCCAAGTGCCCCGCCAGGCCGTCGCCCGCGTGGTCCGGCACGCCGCACGTCCAGTCGCCCGGCTCCGTGTCCGCCACCCGGTAGACCACGTGCGACGCCGGCGCCGCGCCCGGAACGATGAACGCCAGCGGCTGGATCGCCCAGCTCTCCTCCCCGATCGTCACCAGCGCGGACAAGCCGGCGGGGAGCAGCGAGCCCGCGGCCGTCGCGCCCGGCTCCTCCAGCACCGTCCCGCGCACCGTTCGGGACGCGGGCGCCGGGGCCGGGGTGATCACCCCATGCTCATCCTCGACCAGCAGCTGGAACCCCGGCGCACGGATCGAGTGCGGCTCCAGGACCAGCGTGAGGGGACGCGACCCCAGCCGAACCTCGACCGCGAACGGCTCGCCCGCCCCGGCGGGGAGCGCCAGGCTCTGGATCGTGTAAACGCCCACGCCCAGCGCCTCGCGGATGGCCGCGTCGGGCCCGGCCGGGAGGGCCGCCCCGCCCCGGGCGTCGGGGGACAGAACGAGGGCCATTGCAGCCAAAAGAAGACCACAGCCGCGGGCTCTTGGGAAACGAAGCATCCATCAGGCTCCTGCTCGGGATCGGCTTCGGGACGTGCGGTGGGCGGGTCCAAGGGGGCCCGGCGGCCGGGCCACCGGAACCCGGCGATCGACACATCCAGTTCGGTCTGTTCGGCCTTATGTACGCTGGTCAGGATACCACGGCTCCCGGTTTCTTCAATCGTGTTTTCGGACCCCGCGCGTGGCCCTCCGGAGACGGCCGCCCATGACCGACCTCGAACGCCTCGAGACCCTCCTGCGCGCCGGCCACCCCTGCGTGCTCCTCTCCACCACTGAGGAGGAGCGGGCCCTGCACCTGGTCCGCGAGGCCGCCCTGGCCCTCGACCTGCCCGTGCGCGAGTGGTCCGTCATCCGGGGCATCCGCGACGGGCTGCTCTCGGGCGGCGCCGCGGAGAAGGACACGGAGAATCCCGCGGCCGCCCTCTACCGCTTCGCCCAGGCGACCGACCCGGCGATCTACCTCATGGTGGACGTGATCGACCACCTCGGCGACCCGCGCGTGGTCCGGGCCCTGCGCGAGCTGGTCCTGCGCCTCGACGACCGGGCCGGCCCGGGCGGGACGCTGGTGCTCATCGACTATCGCGACGAGCTGCCCCCGGCCCTGCGCGCCCTGGCGGCCCCCGTCGAGCTCACCCTCCCCGACGAGGCCGAGATCGACCGCATCGTCGTGGGCACGCTGCGCGACGCCCATCGCGACCGGCCCATCGAGCTCTCGATCACCCGCAAGCAGATGCAGGCGGTGGTGCGCAACCTGCGCGGGCTCAGCCGCCGCCAGGTCCGGCGCCTCATCCTCGAGGCGGCGACCGACGACCGGAGGTTCTCGGCCGAGGACCTGGAGCAGATCACGGCGCGCAAGCGCGAGATGCTCGCCTCCGACGGGCCGCTGGAGTTCGTCCGCGCCCCGGCCTCCCTGGACGAGATCGGCGGGCTGGGGCGCCTCAAGCGCTGGCTGCGCGAGCGCGAGAACGCCCTGGAGCCCGAGGCCGGCGAGTTCGGCTTGAGCGCGCCGCGCGGGCTGCTCATGCTCGGCGTGCAGGGCGCGGGCAAGAGCCTCTGCGCCAAGGCCATCGCCACCGCCTGGCGCCGCCCGCTCCTGCGCCTGGACCCCGGACGCCTCTACGACCGCTTCGTCGGCGAGTCCGAACGCCGCCTGCGCGACGCCCTCCACCAGGCCGAGGCCATGGCCCCCATCGTCCTCTGGATCGACGAGATCGAGAAGGGCTTCGCCTCCGCCGCCAGCCAGAGCGTCGATGGCGGCCTCTCCCAGCGCATGTTCGGCACGCTCCTGACCTGGATGCAGGAGCACACGGCCCCCGTCTTCCTCGCCGCCACCGCCAACGACATCGCCGCCCTCCCGCCCGAGCTCCTGCGCAAGGGGCGCTTCGACGAGGTCTTCTTCGTGGACCTGCCCGGCGAGGAGGCGCGCCGCGCCATCCTCGAGATCCACCTGGCCAAGCGCCGGCGCGACCCGAAGCGGTTCGACCTCGCGCCCCTCGTCGGCGCCAGCGAGGGCTACAGCGGCGCCGAGATCGAGCAGGCCGTCGTGTCCGGTCTCCACGCGGCGTACGCGGCCAGGGCGGAGCTCACCACCGAGCGCATCCTCGAGGCCCTGCGCGCCTCGCCCCCCATCTCGGTCACGCTCGGCGAGCGCATCGCCGAGCTGCGCGAGTGGGCCCGGGACCGGTGCGTGCCCGCCGAATGAGGCTCACGCGGGCGCACTTCGACCCCGGCGTGTCCGGGTGCGCGCCGGGGGTCCTCGCATGACGTGACCGTCCGGGCCTCCAAGGATTGCCCATGGCGCCCCCGAACACCCGCGAGGCGGACCTCCTCAATCGCATCACGACCAAGCCCGAGCAGTGCGGTGGGAAGCCGTGCATCCGGGGGATGCGCGTGCGCGTCACCGATGTGCTGGACCTCCTCGCCGCCGGACTCAGCGCGGAGCAGGTGATCGCGGAGATTCCGGTCCTCGAGCCCGACGATGTCCGCGCGTCGCTCGTCTACGCGGCTCGCGCCCTGAACCATCCTCGCCTCGTGGCGTGATCCGGGCATGCGCCCTTGGCTGGACGCCAACTCCCGCCCGCCGTGTGCGCCTGGCTTGAGCAGGCCTTCGGCATCCGAACCGAATCGGTGATCACGCTCGGCTTGCAAGCGCTCGACGACCCCGCCCTGTTCGAGAGGGCACGGCGCGAGCGCGTGATCGTGATGACCAAGGACACCGACTTCGTCTCGCTGGTGCGCGCGCAGGGCCCGCCGCCTCAGATCATCCACCTGACCTGCGGCAACACCTCGAACACGGAACTCCGACGTCTGCTCGCCGTGGCGATGCGCCGGGCCCTGGAGCTGCTCGCCCAGGGTGAACCGCTGGTCGAGATCGGCTGAGGGCGCTGGTATCCCGCGCCCCCCAGACGCGCGCCCGCGCGCGAGGAAACCGCCACCCGGCCCCACGCGCCC